>JAJYKO010001060.1 GCA_021788565.1 Chloroflexota bacterium | reverse complement strand
GTAGCCATAGATATTGGGCAAGCCGATGCCAGAACAGACCCGCTCGTAGCTGACGTGCTCGTGCTGGCGATGCAGGTAGCGCAACAGATCGATCTGGAGATCATCGGTGGGGGCGAAGTCCGCGTGGCCGCCCTCGGATGGGTGAGCCCGATAACGTGACCCATCCCATGTTAGGTATGCCTCACCGAGACCGGTGCCTGGAGCGATGACGGCTATGGCGCCTTGGGGCTCTGTCGTACCTTCGTTCAGGGTGTCCAGATCCTCCGGTCGCAGAAAGAGCACCGCGTAGGCTATTGCTTCCAAGTCGTTCCACAGCTTGACGGAGCTGAGTTTTAGCCCCTGCTGAAGGCGATTCTCGTCGATTACCCAGGGGAGGTTTGTGATCTTAGCGCGTCCCTCCACCACCGGTCCCGCCACCGCAAAGCTGCCCTGATCCACGGGGAGTTTTGCCTGATCCAGGAATTCATGCACAACTATTTCCAGGCTGCCGTACCCAGCGCTGTGGAAGGTAGCCTCTGCGATAGGCTTGAAAGGGCCGGACTCCGGAGAGTAGACGGCGAGATCAGTTTTGGTTCCACCAACATCTCCAACGACCAGCATTTCAAATCTCCAAATCGAGTGTTCGCGCGAAGAACGATAGCATATTCTGTACGTGGAGGCATCGTGCTGATGGGACCACTGGCAGAAGTTGGGAGACGATCCGCGGTGGTAGGGAAACGCCGGCGCTGTTGCCTAAGCGATCACGGGTTTGCGATTAGTGTGGGATGCTCCCGATGCTGTGCGGTGTAAATGCCGTTCCGGCCATTGCGACGGATGGTGAACAGATCGCGCACCATGCGCAGCGAGTCCCGGATCAACTCCACGCTGCTTTGCTCTCCAAGATAAAGGAAGTACACCGGCAGTTCCGCGATTCTGTACCCCAGCAAGCGCGCCACGTACAGCACCTCCACGTCGAAGGCGAAATCGTAGGCCCTGGTTCGGCTGAATACATCCCTGGCCACTTCGCCGCGAAACGCCTTGAAGCCGCACTGAGTGTCCTGAACCCCGAGCCCGAGCAGCGCGTTGACTGTTCGGATGTACGCACGGCCCACCAGGTAACGCTGGTAGATATATGAAAAGTGGCGAGGGTTTAGCGCGAAGAGAGTATCAGGGTGGGAACGGCATCCTATAGCAACATCCGCGCTCTGCTGCAGGGCCGCCACGAACGGCTCCGCCCCCTCGATGGGGTATACCAAGTCCGCGTCGGTGTACAGCACGTACTCTCCTCGGGACGAGAGCACGCCCGTCTTCACCGCTTTGCCTTTCCCGCCGTTCATCTCCGCTTCGACCAACCTGACGCACGGGTAATCCCGCATCATGTCCTTGACAACCTGCACGGTGGAGTCCCGACTCCCGTCGTCCACCACGATCAGTTCGTTCTCCCCAGTCGCCTGGAGATAAGCAGCGACCCGGGTGATGGTGCTGCCTATCACCTTCTCTTCGTTGTAAGCAGGGATAACGACGGAGAGATTGATGCTCATGGCGAGCAGGAAAACAGGGTGTGCGGATAAGGCAGCAAAAACGGAAGGTGGACAACCTCAATTTGTCCGAACCCCGCCTGTTTCAGCAAGTCCACGGTCTCGGTGCAGGAGATGAAGTGAAGGTCCTCCTGCCCCATCGTGAGCCCTACGCGTGTCATGGCCACCTCCTGGAGCCATGCCCACCGATACTTCCACGCGGGGTGCGTGTCATTGGTCTTCAGCACCAGCTTTCCTTCAGGGCCCAAGATTTGGTGGCATCGTCGGAGGATCTTCAGCTTCTCCGGGACCGGTAGCAGATAGAGAACATCCAGGATGGTGATAGCATCCAGCGAACCCTCTGCCACGTCGTCGATCGTGCCTTGCCGAAACCGAACGTTGGGGAGTTTGCTGCCTAGCGTGGTGGCGGTCCGCATCTTGACACCGGATGGCTCCACTCCCAGGATCGAGCGTTCAGGCGACGATATTGCCATCAGCGTAGAGAACAGCCCATGCCCGCAACCCAAATCCAGGATCCGGCCACGAGCAGGCACGTAACGATCTATCGTGGAGAGGGGACAGAGTAGGTGGCGCGCCATGACGAAGGCGCGAATGCCGAAAGGCTGGTCCGCGTAAAGCCGCAGGGCTAGATCTATGGGCCGGCTGGACTTCGTGGGCACAAAGCGATTCCTGTTGAAGATTGGGTGCAGGACGCGCCGAAAGTATACAATCATTCAGGGCGCGGGGGCCAGCGCTGGGATGGATGGTGACAGCGAGCGGGGGCGAGCCGGCAGGGTGCTGGAGGATGGGGGTTAGGGGATGGGTGTATTGATCGTGAATGCCGACGACTTCGGCATCAGCGATGGGGTCAATATGGGAATAGTCGAGGCTCACCGACGAGGCATCCTCACGAGCACTACCGTGATGGCCAATATGCCTGCCTTCGATCATGCTATGCGGCTTGCGCGGGACAACCCAGAGCTAGGTGTTGGAGTCCATCTCAACATTACCAGTGGCACGCCACTGTTGCCGTCCTCTCAGGTGCCATGTCTCGCGCGCCCGGATGGACGGTTTCACTCTCCGTCGTTTGTCCTGAGGCAGCTCACACTGGGCCAACTGGATGGGAGACAGATCGAGGCAGAACTGAGCGCGCAGGTGGAACGCGCAATGTCGGCTGGCATCTCGCCCACCCACTTGGACTCCCACCACCACGTCCACATGCACCCACGGCTGCAGCCGATTGCCATCCGGATCGCACGCCGATTCGGCATTCGGGCGCT
>JAJYKO010001059.1 GCA_021788565.1 Chloroflexota bacterium | reverse complement strand
TCGACGTGGTACCGGTCCATCGCCGTTCTCAGACCGTCTACGCTGGTCTCGTGGCCGGTGAACCTGGACCGACCCAGATGCTCGTGCGTGTCTATGATCACCGGGACGTTCCTCCCTTGCTACGACTATTCCTGCGATGTGGTGCCTTAGGGGGAGCGGAGAATCGAGACCATCTCCTCCCGAGCTACGGCTCGGTGGCGCTGGTTTATTTCGCGGGCTAGGTCACCGTTGTGATCCCGAATGGCCTGGAAGGTTGCCTCGTGCATCGCGGTCGATTGGTCAAGGTGGCGGCGGGCGCGAATGGTCAGCCTGCGCGTGCGACGCAACTGGTCGTTGACCCTGGAAACGATCTCCTGGACCCGGCGGTTACGTGCGGCTTCCAGGACGATGCTGTGGAAGGCTTCGTCGGCAGCGATCCAGGCGGGGAGGTCGTCGCGAGCCAGCGCGTCCTTTTGGGCAGCCACAGCCTCCTCGAGATGGCGGATATCCTCCTCGGTCGCCCGTTGGGCGGCCAGCTTCACCGCCATGCTCTCCAGTCCCTCCAGCATCTCGTATATCTCTTCCATGTCCGTGGCGGAGAGGCTGCTTGCGAATATTCCTTTTCGACCCAGTGAGACAGCGAGCTTGTCGTGTTTCAATCGGAGGAGCGCTTCTCGAACCGGGGTCCTGCTGATGCCCAGTTGTGTCGCGAGCTCAGTTTCCAAAAGGGGGTATCCCGGGGGAATAGTGCCGTCGATGATCCAGCGCTTAATATCCTGGTAAGCCCTGGTTGCCATCGAGTCATCTGTTTGGATGCGCGCGAGATTGGCGGTTGCCATGGGCTGATACCCTTTCGAGCTGCGCACACCGTTGTGTATACATCACCGTGTACAGAATGCTACGCCGCCTCCGGTCGGGTGGCCTGAGGCTTACCTTAGACAAAGCTGAAGAAACGCAGTGGACTTCTTCTCCTTCTGACCCAAAATCGGTGTTCGCCAGCGCTTGGTTCCAGTGCTATTATGGTCTAGTGGGTGCTTGGTTCGGCCGGCCCAACTCGTCTCGCGGCACCGATCTTGTCTAATCCCAACCTTCAGACCAGGCAACCATACCAGTACGGATGGGTGGCCATGGACGTCGATAACTTGCGGAGGGCGGCGGACGCAGCTCCCCAGAGCCCAGCCAGCCAGCATCGGGGAGGTGCAGGCGAGGCCGATCCAGGTCAGAACCAGGAATCGCTCAGACGAACCTTCCAGGAGCTGCAAACCTCCAGGGAGGAACTCCGGGCGACCAGGGAAGAGGTGGACCTGCAGAGCAAGGCGCTGGCCGTCTCCATGCGCATCGTCGAGGCCGAGCGGGAGCGCTACCGCGACCTCTTCGACTTCGCCCCCGACGCTTACCTGATAACCAACCCCGCGGGCATCATCTGGGAAGCTAACCAGATGGCCTCGGAGCTCTTCGCTGCCCCCGATGGATACCTCTTCCACAAGCCTCTGGCGGTCTTCGTCGTCCCCGAGGATAGACTTAGCTTCCGCAACAACATGGCCGGGCTCCTGAGTGCGGGCGTGACCTCCAAGTGGGACACGCGAATGATCGGCTACAGGAAAACCAAGCGGTTCGACGCAGCCATCAGGGTATCCGTGGTGAGAGACGGCTGGGGCAGGATCGAGAGCCTCCGGTGGGTGGTGCGGGATGTTACCGACCGCACGCGAAGAGAGACGGAGGTCCGGTCGCTGAACGGCGAGATGGAGAAGCTAAACGCCAAGCTAGTCGAGCTGAACGCTGAGTTGGAGACGAAGATCCGAGAGCGCACGGCCCAGCTGGAGAAGCTCCTCAAGGATCAGGAGGAGTTCATCGGCGTCCTTTCCCATGACCTGCGATCCCCCCTGACGGTGATCCACGGCTTTGCCCAGCTGCTGAGGAGGCACCCCGAGCAGAGCGAGAGCGTGCGCAAGGCGGGGGAGTCGATAGAAACGAGTGCCCACCGGATGGAGCGTCTGATCGCAGAACTCACCGACGCTGGTCGGCTAGACGCGGGGAAGCTCATGCTAGACGTCGCGCCAGTGGAACTGGGGGCCTTCATCAGCGACCTGGTGGAGAGACTGCGAGCGGGGGGAGCGGATCGCGTGCGGGTGGAAACTTCGGAGGGCTTGCCTGCGGTCCTGGCCGATCCCGACCGACTGGAGCGCATCCTCACCAACCTCATAGGCAATGGCCTGAAGTACTCGGATGGGCAGGTGGAGGTGAGGGTAGCCTCCGGGGATAGGGGTGTGGTGATCTCGGTGGCCGATCACGGAGTCGGGATAGCCGAGGAGGAGCTGGCGCACATCTTCGATCGCTACTATCGAGCAGGCGCGACGGCCTCACGGGAGGGGTTGGGGCTGGGGCTGTACATCACAAAGGGGCTGGTGGAGGCTCATGGGGGACGGATCAGAGTCGAGAGCCAGGTGGACGAGGGGAGCACCTTCAGCTTCAGCCTGCCGGTGGCGGACGGATGAACCGCGGCTGGTGTTCGGACTCCTTGACCTGGCACTCGACTTGCAGACACTGCCGGGTTTTCGATTGGGTTCCGGCGCCTGTGGGCAGAGGATTATCCGCCTGACGGAAAGGTAGGAATGTCGCTCCAGAGTCTTCAGAACGTAGCTGAATGGGTGCTGGCGTGCGAAGGGGCTGAGAGTGGCGACGTTGCGGACACGGCGAGGGCGACCGAGAGGGCGCTCTCTGCCCTGATGCCTAACCTCAGCCCCCTGATCGGGGAGGGAGGTGCCAGGGCAGTTGTGATGCACGCCCTCAAGAGGGT
>JAJYKO010001058.1 GCA_021788565.1 Chloroflexota bacterium | reverse complement strand
TGATGGTGGCCCCCCGACCCCCTCGATCATGTCCAGCTGGCGGCATAACAGCACCATCTGCTGGACGGTCTCGTCGTGAAGTTCCTGGGCGATCCGGCGACGCTCCTCTTCCTGTGCTCTCAGGACGCCCGAAGCGAAAGCCCTCAGCCCAGCCTGTCGCTGCCGCTCCTCGGTGACGTCCCTGAGTTGGATCTCGGCCACGGGGTTGCCCAGATTGTCGCTGATCCAGGTGAGCGTTGGTTCGAGGTAGAGCTGCGAATTTCCGGCCCCGGCGAGGACGAGACAGTCCTTCTGCTGACCCGCATCGCTGGATTGCTCGAAGAGCTGATGGCTCGCTGCCAGACCGAGCAGATCTGTAGTAGTCACGGCACGCAGGTCGGCCGCGAGCCGTCCGAAGAGGCGACCCGCGGACGGATTGGCCTCGAGGATCTTACCCCCGGAATCAACGACCAGAATGGGGATTGGGCTGGAGTCGAATAGTCCCCGGTACTTCATCTCAGAGGCCCTGGATGCCGCGCCAGCGGTTTCCGCGCGTCCGCGAGACTCCTGCTCTCGATCGACTCGGCCCCCAACAAAGACGGCTATGCCCGCGACGAGAGCGAGTTGTGCGAGCTCGCCCGCCGCGGGAAGCCCATGATGAAACAGCAGCGGCATGGGCAGGGAGAGGACAATGCATAGCATGGCGGTCGCCACCGAGCCCGCCAGGCCAAAGTTGAGGGCCGCATATACCACCGGGATGTAGAGCAGGGTCATAGGAACAAACGTAAGACTGGACTCGGAAACCTGCCACCGCTCCCAGAGGTGATTGCTCTCTATGAAGAAGTGGAAGCCGGCTACCACCACGACGAGGCCCTGAATGGCCCAGAAGCGCCTATCCCGAACCCTTGGGCGCAGGGAATAGAACCGGGGCTTCAGTCTCTCTACCCTGGCAGAAGAATGGGCTTTCGAAGTCTCCTGTGTGGCTTCCATCACTCCTGTGCCTGTGGTCCTCTGCCCTGCTCCTCGTCTTTGTCGATGGCGATCCACCCGTGGGCGAGCGCCCACAGCACGGCCTCCAGCCGCGAGGAGACGTTCAACTTCGCCAGGATGCTGTTGAAGTGCCCCTCCACGGTGCGCAGGCTGATGGCCAGCCTGTCGGCGATGGCCTTGTTGCGCATGCCCCTCGCCGCGAGCTCCAGTACCTCCCGCTCCCTCGGGCTGAGCTGCCCATGGGCTTCCCGACGGACGGGAATGCGGCTTCGACTCCAGAGGCGAGCGACCTTTATCGCGATTGAGGGATGGAGGACCGGCTCGCCGGCATGGATCCTCCGCACGGCATCAACCAGCTCATCTGGTCGAGCGGTCTTGAGCATGTAGCCGGCAGCTCCAGCCTCCATGGAGGCGAGGATGTAGTCATCGTCGTCGTAAGCGGTCAAGACCAACACCCTGGCTTCGAGGCCGCTCTCCTTCAACGAATGGAGGATCTCTACTCCGCTGAGGCTGGGCATGCGGATATCCAGGACCAGCACGGCCGGTTTGAGGCGCTGCACCAGTTCCAGCACCTCCTGCCCGTCGCCGGCCTCGCCCACGACGCGGAGGTCCGGGTGCTGTTCCAGTATTCGGCGGGTGCCCTCCCGCACCAGTGTATGGTCTTCCCCCAGGACGATCCGTATCGCTTCCATCATGCGGCCCATTTTAGCACTCCACCGGTGTTTTCCAGCGATGCAACCACCTGTTCTGAGTAGGTGGAAACACCTACTCAGAAACGCGTGTTTTCCCCGTTGCCAGGCTCTGGCGTGTGGTGTCTGATACTTTTCGGCGTGGCATCTGCCGAACGGGCATGGGCGATTGGCGAGTTTTCGAGGCTCGAGAACGGTCCCTGCCATCTTCAACCGGGTACATCCCTGAAAGGAGGATTCGCAGCCGAAAATCAACCCCTGTTCTGCACATCCCGTAAAGCCGTCGGGAGCGCGACGGCCAGGATCGAAGTGCATCCGAGCAACGTCAAAGGGGAGGAAACATGAGGACAACTTTAGGCCTGTCAGTGATCGCAGCCATGGTGGGCGTGGCGATACTGGCCACGAACGCCTGGGCGACCCCGGACTACGCGGCCAAGACCGGGCAGCCCTGCACCACATGCCACTCGGCCGTCCCTGCCCTGAACGCAACTGGTGAGGCGTACAGGGCCGACGGCTATGTGTGGCCGATACCCGCCGCCCCGAGTGCGGCGCCGGCAGCCCCGAGTCCGGCGCCAGCCCCACAGACCGCGCCGGCCCCCACGGCCCCCTCGAAACCTGCCGGGGTGTCGCTGAAGTCCATCGAGGTTAAGACCGCTTCCGGCGGCCCCTTCACCCTCAGCGACATGGGCTCCCTCACCCTGAAGGCCATCGGCACCTACTCCGACGGCTCCACCGAGGACCTCACCGCCCTCGTGACCTGGGACCCCATCGTCCAGCCCAAGGCCGCCCCGGGCGGTGCGTTTGATACCTCAGCCGCCGAGCAGGGCTATGTGGCCCTGTTCTATGGTCCTAGCTTCTCGGTCGACCGCACGGGCACCACGGACGCGAACGGAAATCCGTTCCCCGACCCGCAGGTGCGGACCTTCCATCCGCAGCCCGGTGTCCTGTTCGCGGCCCAGCCCGGCTTCGTGGACGTGAAGGCGTCCTTCCAGGGGGTGACAGCTAAGCCCGTGCGGGTGACCGTCACCTCCGGACCGTCGGGCGATGCAGCCCGCGGCAAGGCAACCTACCAGACCAACTGCGCGTCCTGCCACGCCCCGGGCGGGGTGAAGCCCCAAGGGGCAGCAGA
>JAJYKO010001057.1 GCA_021788565.1 Chloroflexota bacterium | reverse complement strand
GCCACCTACATTCTGCTGGATAGATTGGAGCGCCGCATGTGCGAGTGGGTATTCGTTCGATGACTCAGTACTCGACTCAGTCCTCAGTCCCCAGCCCCCAGTCCTCATCTGACAAGCCCGCTCGGGTTCGGCGGATGTTTGGCCAAATAGTGCCTCGATACGACCTGATGAACACCCTGATGACCGGAGGGATGGACAGGGGTTGGCGCAGGGTCGCGGCGGCGATGTGTAACCCGAAGGGCGCCCTCGTCCTGGACATCGCCACTGGCACCGGGGAACTCGCCCTGGAGATGGTGCGGCAGGGGGCCCGGCGAGTGGTGGGGCTGGACTTCTGCGGTCCGATGCTGGACGAGGCGGCCAGGAAAACTCGCGGCCTAGATTCGACTATCCGGCTCATGGCCGGCGATGCCCAGGCGCTCCCCTTCGCCGACGGCAGCTTCGACCGGGCCATCAACGGCTTCCTGCTGCGCAACGTGGCCGATCTGCCATTGACGCTGCGGGAGATGCACCGGGTGCTGAGGCCCGGAGGCCGGCTCGTTTGCCTGGAGATCACCCACCCGCCGTCGGCAGCCTTCGACAAGCTTTTCAGGGTCTTCTTCTACGGCTTCGTTCCCTGGCTGGGCGGTGTCATCAGCGGTGAGCCCATGGCCTACCGCTACCTGCCCAACTCCCTCACCCACTTCCCCACCGCCCCCAGGCTGGCGAAGATGCTTCGGGATGCCGGTTTCGCCAGCGTTCGCTACCGCTACCTCGGCTTCGGGGCCGTGGCGGTTCACGTTGCGGTGAAGTGAGCGCATGATATCCTTGTGATACTGGAGGGCAAGGGCATCATGAGGCTACCGAGGAACTTCCCGGGCGTGTTGCTCGGTCTGCTGCTGGTGGCAGTCTTCATCGGCAGAAGCGTGCCGCACGCCCTGCTAAGGGATTACTCCTTTGGGGTCATTGGACCTATCATCGGCTTCCTGGCTGTAGTCGCCTTCGTGATTGCCTTGATGCTCGATCGTTCCAGCCGAAACAAGCCGCCACACACTCCTCGCCGCCACGACCGTTCCCGCCATCGGTAATTCGGTGTTCCTCGGCCCGTCGGCCGCACATCAGGGAACGAGGGTAGTGATACCCGCGCGGTTCATCTTCTCGTCGAAAGTGTAGACGGCTTCTACCCCTGCGCTCGCGGCGGTTGCCGCGATGAGAGCGTCGCCGAAAGAGACGGTGCCAGACGGTCGACAGAGCAGCAGCTTCGCCGCCAACTGATCCCGGTCGATGCCAACGCCAACAAAGTTGCGCCGAGTTATCACACCCACCAGCGCGTCGACTATCAGGTTCCGCGCATACCCGTAGTAGTGCTGGAGTGCATATGCTGCTTCCAGCACTACTACAGCGGTGATGCCAATAGTCCGCTCGGACTCGATGACCCGCTGGGCCCGGGCCTGCATCTCGGGATTATCCCCCACGAGATAGCGAAGGAGGACGCTGGTATCGATGGCCGTGATCGGCTCAGGCACGCTTCGCCACCTCCTCGGCTATCGCTCTCTCGGTCCTCTCCCGCATTTCGCGCAGGTCGCCGGATACCGACCGAGGGGGCTTTCCCAGCACGCCCACCAGCGAGCGATCGTGGGGGGCTGGGACGAAGGTCACTACCAGCTGATTCCCCACAACCTGCTGAATGGCGACCATGCCCGGCCGAACCCCCAACCGCTCACGGGCCTCGCGGTCCACCGTTATCTGTCCGCGAGGAGTCACCACAGCCGGCATAATACGCCTCCTACGTGTAAATTTCATGATTACACGCAAGAAGTATATCAGACGTGCGCTCTTCACACGAGGGCGTGCCGCGCAGTGATGCGCGGCACGCTAAGAGGAGGAGGGTCGCCAGCGGTCGTCGGCCGACGACCCGCCGTGGATTGCCGGTCGAGGCGGCCCCCCTTTGGCTGCCTCGACTCCAGCCGACGGCCTGTTCCCGCGAGCGAGCCCCACAAGAGGCTTGGTTGGCGCCCTTCTACAGACGAACGCGGCTGACGAGCAGGGCGGCCCCGGCCGCGACCAACACCAGCGGCCAGAACAGATCCCACCGAACGAAGGCGAAGAGTCCCATGTTGGCAGCCAACAACAACGCACCGAAGCCAATTAAGAAGATACCCGCTACCTCGCGGCCGTTGCCGATGGTCAAGGACGACGTGATCGGCGGCTCCGATTCTTTGGACGGACTCTCCGGCATCACGATGGCAAGCGCTATGTAGCCGACGATGCCGATTGGCGCGGCGGCGAGCCCCAGCAGCACGAAGCCGATCCGGACAAGCACTGGGTCCACGTTGAAATATTGCCCGATCCCACCGGCGACGCCGGCGATAACTCGAAACCGCCTGCTGCGATAAAAGTGCTTCGCGTTCACCACTCTTCATCTCCTCCCAAGTCCTCTACCTCTAGCGGTCCATCCCCGAGGATCGGCCGCTAGAATTGAGAACGATGCTATATTAGCGCCCGACGCTCCGAGCCGGTAGCGTCATTGTGCGTAATGCCGCTCCGATCTTCGGACGAACGGCTGCGTACGACCAAAGTCCGACCGGTCGATCCGGCGTCCCGATTCATCGCTCGCCCTTCGATCCCCGATTACGCCTTCCTGGATTATTGGACCGCTCGGTGCCCATTTCAGTTTCACGTCCCTCAGTCCACACCCCTCCCTCCGCCTGCTCACTCCTTCGTCGGCCGGAGTTGCCCATCAGCAGCACTCTCGTCTCAGGGAACGGTTGCCGCATACGGATCATCTTATTAGTCGATAGTCCGGGTCGCCT
>JAJYKO010001056.1 GCA_021788565.1 Chloroflexota bacterium | reverse complement strand
CAGGGGCTCAAAGAGGCTGAGGCCTTCAGGAAGATTCAGAAGCTCAGCATGAACACCAGAAAGTCCATGCGAGAAGTGGCGGAGGCCATACTGCTTGCCAATCAAGTCGGCAAGGAGAACTGACCAAGATCTGGTTTCGTAAAGTTGGTTGCGCGAAGCAGCCCGCCTCTCGGCCGAGAAGCGGGCTGCCCTTTTTGACGGTGCGAACGGCTCTACCCAACAACTGGGATCTTGATCCCCAACAGGGCCCCCACGGCGACAAATGCCGTGAGAAGGATTAGAAGGGCGAGGACCCCAATGGTCATCGCCAGTACGAACCCGCAGCCAAACCTGAACCCGTCGCCTACCGACAGTCCCGCGACTTCCCGCTCAATCTCTTCCGACACGGCGCCCCTATCTACAGCCGCGGTCTCGGCGCCGCTAGACGAATGCACAACGTCGTCGCCTTCGAATTGAATGCTCTCGTCTGTCATGCGAACCCCTATGTCACGTTCTGCTTGACCTGGCTGGCGGCCTTGCGGATCTCAGCGAGCACCCTCAGTGCCTCGTTCTCCATCTGCGCCATCAGGTCACTGGCGTACTTTTGCGCGGACGACACGATCTCCTTGGCCTCGTCCCGAGCAGTCTCCAGAATGGCGTTGGACTGAAGCTCGGCGCCCCTGAGCAGCTGCTTCTCGGAAATCAGAAACGCTGCCTGCTCCCGCGCGAGCGACATCACCCGTTCTGCCTCAGCGTCGGCCTGCGCGATCACCCGCTCCTTGTCGCGGACAATCCGATCGGCCTGTAGCACCGCTTCAGGAACCGCGAGCCGGATGGCGTCCACGGCGTCCAGGTAAATGTCTCGGTCGATCAAAACCCTGGAACTGAATGGGAAGCGCAGCCCACCCTCGATGATAGACTCCAGATCATCCAGCAGCGACAGGAGCGTCGCCTGCAACTGCTCCGACTGCTCGCGCCGGCGCCGAGGCGAGACCGTCGGTTCCAGATCGTTATTCTGTGCGCCATCGGGGCGGTGAGAACGCTCAGGCCTTTCGCCTCTCTCCATCCTGAGCCTCCGATCACGTAATGAGGGCATGCCGACTCAAACGCGGGGCAAGCTGCAAAGAAAAGGTGGGCCGTGCGCGCAAGAAGAATCTAGTCAATCCGGCGCATTATATACCATGCGGCATCTCAGTCAAATGCTCTGAGCACCATGTTGCTGAAGCTTCACCGCCGACGGTCTTGACATCTGTATATTGGGAGTACATACTTTGGGTACGCGTTGGGGTAATGCCCAATAGCACCAGCTGAGAGGAGGGCCTTGTGAGACTTAAGCACCCCAGAGCCCTGCTCGGAGTTTGGCAGGTGGACAGGTAAGGCCCGGCGCGCCGAGCGCGGGGCCGTTGGAGTAGGTGAGGGCTCCCGGATCACCGGGAGCCCTTCTTGATCCCCGTGCTTCTCGGATCGAGGACCGGAAGCCGAGTCCTGCACGACGCCGTCCAGAACACACCGGTCTCATTCGCACCGAACAACCCGCAGCTCCAGGCCGCGAATGCCCACCACCGTCACCTTCTCTCCAGCGTCCACCCCGCGACCGTTGACCTCAACCGCCCTCCACATCTCGCCGCCGCACCGTACGACTCCGACGGGGGCAAGTGGCTCAGATACCACCGCAACCTGCCCAAGGATCGCCTCGGGACCTGCTCGCACGGGAAGATTGTTGACCGATTGATCGAGCCGGCAGTTCAAGGAGAAAAGACCAACCGCCACCGCGCCCGCTATCAGCAGTCCTGGTGGCGCCGGAACCAGCAGAAGAGAGATTCCTGCCTCCACTGCCACCAACACCAGAAACGTCGGTTCTGCCAGTACCGCTATCCAGTTCCATCTCTCCATAGCCGTGACGCCTCCGAACGGCAGCCCCGCAAGGCCCGTGCCCGGACATTCCCAGGGTGGGCATGCCGCCAGATATGATCGCTGGTATCCGTCTTGCCAGCAGTGGTTAAAAGATCGTCACTCGGCGACGATCGCGAGCGCATGACCCAGGAGGCATCTTTTATCTATGCGCACCATCTGGAAACCTCCTGATCCCGATCGTCACGCCGCCGGCTCACGAGCAATAATAGTGGCAGTGATGCTCGTTCTCGCGATGGGCTCGGCCGCCCTACTGGTGGCTGGAAGAATTGGCAAGGCCGCCCCTGGCGGCAGTTCAGCACCTGCCGTCAGTGCCACCGCCCAGGTCAATGGCGCTGCCACGACCGAGACCGCGGTCTCTGCCGTAGCAGCGCCGGCCACGGCTTCCGCACCCTACGACTGGTTCCAGTTCGACGGCGACCCACAGCACAGCGGCAACAACACCCTCGAGAGTGCAATCTCGCCACAGAACGTTGCCGGCCTCAAGCAGCTGTTTCAAGTTACCCTGCCGGCCATCGCCGATGGCGCGCCGGTCTACTTGAGCGGAGTAAGCGCTGCCTCGGGCGTCAGAGACCTCCTGTTTGTCACCACCAAGAGCGGAGACATCGTTGCCCTGGATGCACATACCGGCTCTCAGGTCTGGGTCCAGCACAATCCAGCCGGGACCTGCACGGTCAACAACGAGTTTCAGCCGTGCTACACCACATCGTCCCCGGTTGTCGATCCAAATCACCAGTACGTTTACAGCTATGGGCTCGATGGTCGAGTGCACAAATATCGGGTAAGTGACGGTGCGGAGGTCACCGGGGGAGGATGGCCCGAGACAGCCACCATCAAGGGCTTCAATGAGAAGGGCTCCTCGGCCCTCAGCTTCGCCACCGACAGGAGTGGCGCAACCTAT
>JAJYKO010001055.1 GCA_021788565.1 Chloroflexota bacterium | reverse complement strand
ATCGCTAGCCCAGGAGGTCGGCCAGTATGGGATTACGGTGAACACCGTGGCGCCAGGCGGGATCCTCACCGACATGAACCGAGCCGTCTACCCAACTGAGGAGTCGCGCCAGAAGAGGGCAGCGGCTCTCCCGGTTAGGCGGATGGGCGATCCCTCAGACGTGGCAAATTGCGTGCTGTTCCTCTGCGAGGATGCCTCCAGCTATCTGACCGGCCAGACCCTCCACCCGAGTGGCGGCAATGTCATGCTCTAACCTTGTGATTTAGAAAGCCTAACAATGCCGTAGGGACGACCTCGATATTTGCTCCCACCTGAGCGAACGTCATGTTCGCCCCAACGAGACCCGGTTCTGTTAGGCGCACTGAGTGAACTGTCCATTCCTACCCTCCAGAACATTGCGCAGGCGGCAAAGGTCAGAATGGCTGGCAGACAGTGACGCCTGCCCTTGACCACGACAAACATCGGGTACCGACCGAAAAACGTCGATCAGACCCGTTGCAGATGGTGCTTTCGTGTCCATGCCCAAGCCGCGGCACTGCTCAGACCAGAATGAAAAGGCCCTATTTCGTAAGGGGCCATTGTTGACCGGGGTGCAGCAGTGTGCGGCAGAATACGTGGATCGGGGCGGAATTGGTGGATTGTGGAGTACAGCGGGCTTTAGCCACAGCATGCGGCCGTGCGTAACTCCGGAGGAGTGCGGCGACCCGGAAATCCTTCAAAACCGTCGCAGGGGCAGGAATCGCTGTCCCCGGTGGGTTCGACTCCCGTGCTCCTCCGCCATCCGCAACTAAACGACAGCTACCTGGTGTATAGAACTGATAAAGCCAGGTAGCTATTGTTATATGTGTATGGCCAAGGAGTCGCGACACCGCCACTTGACCGCTCCCCCTTGCTGGCCGCCTGAAGATGCAATCAGCACCTTGTTCGAGGGCGAGACCAACTGAAACGAGACACGCAAACGGATTGAGACCTTCTCCCAAACTCACGGGCTCTACTGGGCCGGGAGAGCGCAGGACACCGTGGTCTCGTCATCAGTTGCTTCAGGAGAAATGAGTAACATGGGAAAGAGGATCCTTCAGATGGACGAGCCCGGCGAGGTGGCGGCCCTCTGTGGACACCATCCCTATCGAGGGACCTGCATCGAAGGCCCGAGTCCCGATGGAAGCCAAGGTCACGATGCGGTGGTCGCGAGAGCAGCTAGACGTGGTGAGAAAGGCTGCCGACCTGTTCGGTATGCCCTACCAGACCTCCGTAAAGCCAGCCGCCTTCCGCGCTGCCCTGGATGACCTGCAGAAATTGGAGGCTGCCTCAGGGGTTGCGAAGAAGGGCGAGGAGGCCTGACGAGGGAGCGATCCTCCGGGGTCACGCTCGGACCCAAACCTCATGACCGGAGGTCATTCCCGACGGATTCATTACCGATACGGAATGGGCGGTCCGAAGAGAGGGTACGACTCCGGCGCTCATGCGCGCACCCGAGGCATTCCGGGGGCAACCTGCGCTCATGCGCACCGAAAGGAGACCATGTGCGTGACCCACGTGTCCCGTCGGGCAACGTCATCGTTACCCTGGGCGCTCGCAATCTGCCGGTCTTGCGCTCCTTCTATGCGCGCCTTGGCTGGCCGAAGGTCTTTGATGGGGATGACTTTGTCGCTTTTGAACTCCGGGGGACGATGCTTGCACTGTTCCCAGTGGAGAAGCTCGCCGCGGACGGTAGAGAGAAGCGTGAAGACCGGCAAGGAGGCATTCGGTTCACGATCGGCATGGTAGTCGACGAACCGCACGACGTGGACGACCTGGTGAGGGCGGTGCGGGAGGCGGGCGGTCGCATAACGAAGGAGCCGGTGGCCGGGGAGTTCTTCCAAGGTCGGTCCGCTTACTTCGCCGATCCTGAGGACAACTACTGGGAGGTTTCCTGGGCTCCGCCAGATAACCCGGTAGTAGCTGCCGCCCGTCGCGCGGCGCAAGAGAGTTCATAAAGCCGACACTCAGGGCGGTCCGCTGTGGAGAAGCCCGCGTGCTCATGAGCGGATGCCGCCCTGACATCGAGTGGAGGAGACCGCAACCAACCGGACACCCACTCTTAGCTACAGGCTGTTAACCCGTTGGTCCGGGAAATGTGGTATCCTCTTTGTGGAAGTACAGTGGACAATCGTCCGATTAGAGGGGTTATGATCGCTCGCGTTCTCCATATGGATCTTGCGTGAGGATTTGAACGCGTCGGAGGCGTTGACCGCCACGGCGCGCCCGCATTTCCTCCACCGCTGATCCGTGTCCGTGTGCCGGCCTCGCTGCGCGAGTTAGCCCTGCATACGGCTACTTTGCGCGTGCCTAGCGCCGCGCGTATGGAGAACGCCACTGTGTACGAGCTATCTACACTGGGCTTCGGCCCGTTCTTCGAAGAACAACTACGTCACTTTGCTGCCACGGAGATCGTCCCCGCAAGAATCGCAGCTCAACATCTCGGTGCCTACGAAGTGTGGTCACGCACAGGTACGAGCCGTGCGCGGCTTGCCGGACGACTTCGCTTCGGGCCTGGGGACTCCGATGTTCCCTGCGTTGGCGACTGGGTAATTCTCGAGGCTGCGCCAGAGCCAGACCGCACCTCCACTATCGACCGCCTGC
Organism: Chloroflexota bacterium; assembly: GCA_021788565.1. The sequence goes on along the minus strand of JAJYKO010001055.1, from coordinate 170 downwards.
TTACGAGGCGTACCGTGTTCACCCGTGGAGGTCCTGGCCCCGAGGCCCGCGCGCAGGTCATTGCCGCCAACGTCGACCTGGTGTTCGTCGTATGCGGCCTGGACGCCGACTTCAGCGTTCGGAGGATCGAACGCTACCTCATCCGAATCTGGGCTAGCGGGGCCCAGCCC
>JAJYKO010001054.1 GCA_021788565.1 Chloroflexota bacterium | reverse complement strand
GACCGCAAGCATCACCCACGGTAAAGCCGTGAAATGTGGGTGGAGATCACCCAGTATGAAGCTAAAGTAAGGAAACTCGTTGATCCCGTCGGGCTTGGTATTCGGAATGATGCGAGAAGCGCGCCACCACCACCAGAACGAAGTGGGCAGCCATCCCTCTGGATGGGCGGCCGGCGCTAGCCCCCTGACGTCCACCAGCCTCCAGAACGCCTCGTTCGAATATCCGCGGGCCGCCAACACCTCCAGCCCTATCTCCAGGTTTCCCATCAGCCCGATCACCATCGGAGCCACCAACGCGCCAGCCACTCGGCTCAGCAGCCCCAGATCTCGGCGCAAGGCCGACAGGATGTTGAAGGCCAGGCTGAAGCTACCTGCCAGCAAGAGCGCGAAGACCAGCGCGACGCCGAGATTGTAGCCAACGGCCGCTGGAACTCCGGACAGCTTCGCTATGAGAGCAATGAGCAGGTAGCCGAAATAGTAGTATGAGATGCTGTAGCCTGACATCCACGGATCTTCGGCGGGAAGGGTATCCGTTCGGTAGAAGGCGTTGAGGAAGGCAAAGTCCATCGGCTTTTCTGTGCCAGTGATATCCGGGTTGTGTGCGCGGATCAGCGCAGCGCCCAAGAGACCCAGCAGAAAAACCGCTTCGGAGGCCACCAAGAGAAGGCGGGCCTGGGAGAGCTGTTTAAGCGTCTCCCTACCCCACGTAGCCCAGCCGGCAACCGCGACCGCCACGAGAATCGCGATGATGGTGTCACGCTGAAAACGAAGAATCCCGAGGACGCCGAAAATCCAGCAGAGGTATGCCACCAGAAGTACACCGAGCGGCTTGGCGAAGATAAAGCCGCGGTCGGGCAGAAACCGGAAAAGGCGCGCTGCCAGTGGCAGCGCGCCGGCTCCGATGATCTCAATCGCGAGAAGCCAGGATACGAACCAGATCATGTGATTACCGCACTAGCCACGTCCGCTTGAACTGGCCTCGGGCAGCACCACAGGCGATTGCCCGGGTCGACTGACCTTGTAAATCGTCACCCCGTCGGCCTTATAGATCACTGACAGCATCCCGGAGGCGGCCATTTGATCGAACTTTGCCAGTCCAGCGGCGGAATAGTAGGCTCGCTCCAGGTCACCGACGTAGATCAATGACACGTCGTATCGCTGTAGCAAAGAGTAGACGGTAGCCAGATCCGTGCTCTCGTACATCGTCTTGATATCCGCGAGCCGCCGATCAATCATCCACCCGTAGTTCACTCGCTGTTGCCGCTGGTGCCAGGTCCAACCCAGGACCGTCGGCAAGCCTGTGTAGATGGATACGCGTGAGCCCCAGCGATACTCCGGTATCTGGGCCTCTAGAACCACTGGCGACCCGGCTATATGGTCCTGAATCCACACGATGGCGTCATAGTCGTGCGCGAGGACGATCTCCTTGTTCTGGTCCTGGAAAGCGGCCACCTTCATGAAGGCCATCCCATCGAGGGTGGGCGGCAAAGTCTGGAAGCGCGTTCCAACCTTTGCTGGTGTGGCGCCGAAGGGATACACCATAACGGCCGCGAAGAGAATCACGGCTACCGAGATCCACGCCTGTCTCCACCCCGGGCGCCAGCCAAGCGTATCGCTCCTCCACCGGTACAGGAGCGTAACGACCAGTAGCGCCGAGGGGATCGCGAATAGGAACCATGCCTGAATATAGAACTTGAAGACCGTATTCATCCGGCCGATGTCGCCCTTGATGGTGACGAACTCGACCCCGAGTGTGAGTACCGTGCCCAGTCCTACGAAGAGCACCAGAAGCATACGTTGTGGCGAGATATCCCTCTCGAAGAGCGAAAGCAACGCCACGCCGCAGACGGCCACCAGCAGCGCTACCAGGAACTGACTGACCAAGGCGGCAAACAGAGCGATGACAGCCAGCACGAGAACTGCCCACGGTAGCAGCTCCATCCAGGGAGTTGGCCGCACCAATGCTCGCCACAGTTCCTGCCGGCGGTCCCACCTTGTCGAGCCGCTGAACCTCTCGAAGAGGGCGCGAAGCTTGAACCTGTGCCAGCGGTTACTGGCCAGCCCGATCAGGAGCACTGATCCAAAACAGAAGAGGAAGAAGCCGAACATCACCACGTAATATCGAATGTCCGTCTTTGCTGGAGCGGGGTCCACCCCGTTGTAAAACAGCTCGTAGCTTCTGGTGTAAGGCATGAACAATATCTGAGCTGTCAGGAAGGTGAGGCCGGCCGAAACAACCGCTCCGACCGTCCCGTCGAGCGTGATCCCCCGGTCTCGGAAGAATGCCGCCACAAGGAACGCCGCGGATAGCAGCAGAAGGTATGTTGGGTAATCCCAGCTGTTGGTCGCCTCTAGCGCCCCGATTACCAGCCCACCAAATACGATCGCCAGCCCCCTCTCGACGAGCAATGAGTGACGAGTCGATACGATGGCGAGTGTTAGGCCGAGCGCCAGCGTGACCAACGGCATCGCGATCATGTGCGGGTGCAGATCCCCGTACAGGAAGGTGAAGTAGGGGAACTCCATGATCGGCGTCGGGTTTTCGGCAGCGCCGACTATGCGCGTCGAGCGCCAGAAGTCCAGCGCCGGAAAAACCTTGCCCCCGAGAAGAACTGCCTGCAGTCCGACCACAGCTTTGACGAACCCCTCCAACCCGGGAATCGTGCTCCTGAACTGCAGGCCGCTCAGGCTCCAGAGCGACTCCAGCCTCTGGATGAATCCATCCAGATTTCCGACAATCAGCACGGAGAAGACGGTGGCCAGGCCGGCTAGCGTGTTCCTGAGGGTTACAACCCGCT
>JAJYKO010001053.1 GCA_021788565.1 Chloroflexota bacterium | reverse complement strand
GCGCGCAGGCAGCGCCGGCACCTCCTCCACCACCTCCGGCGGCTCTCCAAGGAGGTGCCGGTAGACCTCGATGTTGGGGTCCAGTTCGGAAACAGCCACGGACAGGAGCGGGATCCCCGTCACCCGGATGGGATGGCCCTCCGCCGGTGCCCACTGCTTGCGCTCCTGCGGCGGGGTGTCATGCTGGATCAGGAAGGGGAAGGTGTGGCCCCACAGGTCGTTGGCGACCGCGGCCCTTCGCCAGGTCATCAACGTCCCGTTCGGCCGGCGCCGCGCCCCATGCATCGGTCCCACGAGCCGCAGGTTGCGGCTGGCGATGTCGACCATGGTGCCATCCAGGTCGTCGGTTCCCAGGGCGAAGCCGAGCAGCCCCTCCCCCCTGGCCAGGAACTGCAGAACGGTCTGGCCCCGCTCGTTGGCAGCCGCTCGCTCCGGGTCTCGAACGGAGATTAGCTCCAGGTATTCGACACCGAAGCGGACGATGGCGTTGTAGGTCCCGTCCTCAAGGTGCTCTCCACCGGGGGTAACTGTGACCCCGAGGGCGTGCTCCAACTGCTGCGTGGCGGCGGACAGGTCTCGAACCGCTATGATGGCGTGGTCGAGGCCGAGCAACATCTCCAGAAACCCCCAAAGCCTCCGTGGATGGATAATGGGTGATGGGTGTTAGCAGGCCATATAACCCATCACCCAGTACCTGTCACCCAACACCCATGCTAGAACTTGACGAACCTCTCCTTCTTGGCGCCGCAGTACGGGCAGACGTCCGGAGCCTCGCCCTCGGCCGTGTAGCCGCAGGAGCCGCACACCACCACCGGTCCCATCTCGGTGTCGTGCCCGAGATCCGCTGCTTCCTTCGCCCTGGCGTACAGCGCCGCATGAATCTTCTCGGCACCCATCGCCCTCTCGAAGCTTCTCTCCGCCTTCGCTTCGTCCTGTGCCTTGGCGACCGCGATGTACGCTGGGTACATCTCCTCGAACTCGAAGGTCTCTCCCCCGATCGCGGATGCCAGATTCTCGGCGGTCGTGCCGATGCCATTCAGAGCGCGCAGGTGGGCTGTGCCGTGTATCTGCTCCGCGAATGAGGCCGCCCTGAAGAGTCGGGCGACGCTCGCCAGCCCATCTCGCTCTGCCCTCTCCGCGAAAGCCAGGTACTTGACGTGGGCCTGGCTCTCTCCGGCAAAGCCGTCCTTCAGATTCTGCTCGGTCATCTTCTTCATATCTGTCTCTCTCCTGTGAGGACTTGATGGCAGATCGAGCGGGCGGCCGCACCGCGCCGCGAGAAACCGCCTTCGGGCATCAACACCGACCCCAGATGGGTCGGCAGGACGATTGTAGCCTGGAGGTGGCCTCGAATCAACCGGCAATAGATGGGTCAGCGGGTGAAGTGGTCTGGATTTGGGATCCGGAGGCGGGCGGATTGTCCCCCACAGCCTCCTCGGGCACAGCGGCGCTATGGCTCATCGCCGGCCTCTGGCAGCAGCCGGTGCAGGACCGGGCCGTGGAACTCGGTGGAGAGGCAATCCATGATAAGCACGTCGTAGAACTTCTCTCCCAACCGGTGGCACTCCCGGATCCTCCCTGCCTCTCGGAACCCTGCTCGCATATAGGCGCGGATGGCGCGCGGGTTGTAGCTGTGAACGTGGAGCATGATGTTGTGCAGCCCCAGACAGGTGAAGCCGTAGTCCAGCATCAACACCGCCGTCTCCGTGCCATAGCCCTTTCCCCAGCAGTCCTTTTCACCGATCATTACGCCGAACTCGGCTGTGCCGTTCAGGTGGTCGATGTGGTCGAGACTGGTGACACCGATCGGTCGCATGGTCGCACGCTCGTAGACCGTGAAGGCGGTGTCTGTCTGGGACTTGTTGCTCGCGTCATACCACTCGGCCTCTTGCTCCGACGTCATCGGCCTCATTCGGAGGGCGAGGGTGCGGGTCACGTCGAAGTCGTTGATCCACCGGAGGAAGTTTGGGAGCAGGTCACGGCGGCGCGGACCTAGGACCACCTTCTCGCCCTCGATGTTTACGACAGGGCTTGTGGGCTGCTCGGCTGGTTCCATCTTTGGGTCACCTCCCGGTACGCAGTTCGAGCTCATATGTCACCCGACACTCATCACCCGAAAGGAGTTGACGCCGGAGGCTAGGAAGTACACCCCAAGGCAGAGCAGGAAGACCCCGCACACCACGAGGATCCCCTTGTAGATGCGGGGAGTGAAGAGTTTGCGGCCGGCGGTGATGGCCGAGCCGACGGCGCTCAACCACCCCAGGTCGGCCAGGATGTGGCCGGCATAGAAGGCCGCGATGCCGAGGGGGCCGTACTTCAGGGCCAGTAGGAGATAGGCTGCCCCGACGGTGGCCCACCACAGCACCCAGTAGGGGTTGGAGAGGCTGAGCAGCGCCCCTGCAGCCACCGGGCCCATACCGGTTCGGCTCGGCTGTCCTTCCATGGCCAGCACGGCTGGGGCTGGCGTGCGGATCATGCCCGCACCCATATAGAGGAGACAGAGTCCGCCCAGCACCCCGATGGTCCCCGAGACCAGGGGCAGCTGAAGCAGCTGGCTCAGACCGAGAGCCAGGCCCACGACGAGACTGACCTCCACCAGCCCATGCCCAAGGGAAACCAGCGGCCCGGCCAGGTGCCCACGGCGCACCGCGTGGGCGATGGTCACGGTCAGGATAGGCCCCGGCATGAGGGCACCGGATAGCCCCACCAGGAATGAAGTGACGAAAACGGCGGCTAGCTCCATGGCCGGCATTTTACTCCCTTGCCCCGTCGCCGTGTAGGGGCGGACCGCCGTGTCCGCC
>JAJYKO010001052.1 GCA_021788565.1 Chloroflexota bacterium | reverse complement strand
ACAAACTGCATGCTGCTTTGTTTGACAGAAACCAAAACCAAAGCCCAGATCGATGCCCTCGCCGGAGCCCTCAGGGATATGGCAGCATCGCGAGGAGGCACACTATGACCGAGCCACTGCTTTCAGAGATATCGCGACCGGGACGCGTCGGGCACCAACTACCAGATGCCGGCGTTCCAACCGAAGGGATCGAGGAACTGCCGTCGGAGCTGTTGAGAAACGGGCTCGATCTCCCCGAGGTTCCAGAAAACGAGGTGATGCGCCATTTCGTCCACCTGTCCGCGATGAACTACGGCGTGGATACCGGGTTCTATCCCCTCGGCTCCTGCACCATGAAGTACAACCCCAAGATATCGGAAGAGGTGGCTAGGTTCCCGGGTTTCACCGCCATCCACCCATATCAGCCTGCGGAGAGCGCTCAGGGAGCCCTGGGGTTGATGTACGAGCTACAGCTGCTGCTGGGCGAGATCAGCGGCCTCCCGTCGGTTTCGCTACAGCCCGCGGCCGGGGCCCATGGCGAACTGACCGGCGTGATGATGATCCGCGCGTACCATCATGCTCACGGAGCCGCTCACCGCACGAAGGTGCTGATTCCGGATTCCGCCCACGGTACGAACCCCGCCACCGCGACGATGTGTGGCTACTCCATGGTACCTGTGCGCTCGGATAGCCGTGGCAACGTGGACATAGAGTCTCTCAGGAATGCCATAGACGAGCACACCGCCGGCATGATGCTCACGATGCCGAACACCCTGGGACTGTTCGACGAGCACATGCTGGCGATTTCGGAGATCGTCCACGGCGCGGGGGCGCTCCTGTACGGCGACGGGGCAAACCTGAACGCGCTGCTGGGCGTGGCCAAACCCGGGGATCTGGGCTTCGACGTTATGCACATCAACCTCCACAAGACTTTCGCAACGCCTCACGGCGGCGGTGGGCCTGGGGCTGGCATCGTGGCAGCGAGGGATTTCCTGGGAGACTATCTGCCGGTGCCCGTCGTTGTTAGGAGATCGGACGGAAGCTACGGGCTGGACTACAGTTTGCCCCACACCATCGGTCGGGTGCGCAGCTTCCACGGGAGCTTCGGCGTCCTTGTGCGGGCCTATGCTTACATAAGAGCCCTGGGGGCGGCTGGCTTGCGGAAGGTGGGGGAAAACGCTATTATCAATGCTAATTACCTTCGTGTTCGGTTGATGCAAGCCTACGATCTTCCATATTCCAGGTCCTGTATGCACGAGTTCGTTCTCTCGGGAAAGCGTCAGAAGGCGCTTGGCGTGCGGACTCTGGACATCGCGAAGCGGCTCATCGATAAGGGTTATCACCCACCCACGGTCTATTTTCCACTGGTTGTCGAAGAAGCAATGATGGTGGAGCCAACGGAAACTGAGACGAAGGAGACGCTTGATGCGTTTGCCGAGGCTCTGCTTCAGATTGCCCGTGAAGCTGAAGAGAGTCCGGACGTTGTTAGGTCGGCCCCCATTACCACCGTGGTGGGCCGTCTGGACGAGGTGACGGCAGCGAGGCAGCCTCGATTGCACTGGTGAGATCCCGGCCGAGAGCCGAGAGAGGTGTTTAGTCATGGGCCGACTGCTGGAAGTCAAGGACTTAAGGACCCAGTTCTTCACTCAGGATGGGGTGGTGAACGCGGTCAACGGCGTCTCCTTCACGCTGGATGAGGGGGAGTCCCTCGGGATAGTGGGGGAGAGCGGCTGCGGCAAGAGCGTTTCCTCCCTCTCCATCATGCGACTCATCCCCAATCCCCCTGGCAAGATTGTGGGGGGCCAGGTGGTGTTCCAGGGGAGGGATCTTCTGAAGATCAGCGACGACGAGATGAGGAGGGTCAGGGGCAAGGATATCGCGATGATATTCCAGGACCCCATGACGAGCCTCAACCCCGTGCTGACCATCAGCCGGCAGCTGACCGAGGCCCTGGAGCTGCATCTCGGTATGGACGGCAGGGCGGCCCGGAAGCGGGCGATAGAGCTCCTTGACATGGTGGGCATCCCAGCAGCCAAGAGCCGGATAGACGACTACCCCCACCAGTTCAGTGGAGGGATGCGCCAGAGGGTGATGATCGCCATGGCCATCTCCTGCAACCCCAAGCTCCTGATAGCCGACGAGCCCACGACTGCGCTGGACGTGACGATCCAGGCTCAGATCCTGGATCTGATCAAGAACCTGAGGAAAGAGCTGGGGATGGCGGTGATCATGATCACCCACGACCTGGGGGTAGTGGCGGGTGTTTGCGACAAGATCAACGTGATGTACGCGGGGTTCATCGTGGAGAGCGCCACGGCTACCGACCTCTTCAAGGACCCGAGACACCCTTACACCCTTGGACTCTTAAGGAGCATCCCGAAGATCAACCAGACCCGCAAGGAGAAGCTGATCCCCATTGAGGGGCTTCCCCCTGACCTGATAGATCTCCCGCCCGGGTGTCCCTTTGCCCCCAGATGCCCCTACAAGGTGGACAAGAGCCTTGAAGAGAACCCGAAGCTGGAACTCGCTACTCCGGGCCACAAGGTTGCCTGCTGGGTGGACGTGACGGGAGGTAAGAATGGCAACAGCTAATGGCGTCCCGACGGTGAACGGCAACGAGAAGCTCCTTGAGGTGAGTAACCTCCATATGCACTTCCCGATCACGCAGGGGATCATCCTCCAGCGGAAGGTGGGGGCAGTGAGGGCTGTAGATGACGTCTCCTTCTTCATCAGAAAGGGCGAGACCCTTGGGCTGGTGGGGGAGAGTGGCTGCGGGAAGAGCACCACAGGAAGGGCGATCCTGCAGCTGTACAAGCCGACCAGT
>JAJYKO010001051.1 GCA_021788565.1 Chloroflexota bacterium | reverse complement strand
CGTATAGCCGCCCGCGCTCCCGCCTCGGATAGCGAGCCGCCGGCCGTCCACCTCACCCCGTTCCACCAGGTAGCGAGCGGCGTTGATACAATCCACCACATCCACGATGCCCCACTGGCCCTTCAGCCGCTCTCTATACGCGCGCCCATAGCCCGTGCTGCCGCCGTAGTTCACCTCCACCACAGCGAAGCCCCGGCTGGTCCAGAACTGCAGGTCCAGATCGAGCGCCATCGGGGTCCTCGCCGTCGGCCCACCGTGACTCAGCACCAGCAGAGGCGGGCGCTCCCCCGAGGGCGTGACGTAATCACGATTCGCCGGCGGGTAGAAGATCGCGTGGGCCGTTTGCCCTCCGTCGGTGGGATAGTCGATCTGGCGCGGCGTCGAGATATACCGCGGCTCGAGGTCGAAGCCGACGCTGCGACGCAACACCTCGATGGCCCCCGTCTCGATATTGACCTCAGTTACGGCCGAAGCTTCGGTTGGCGAAGCGGCAATGAATACAAGCCTGTTCCGCCCGTCGCTGCGCAGGAACTGGTAGGAACTGCGCGGGACGCCGAGGGACTCGACCCGAGAGTTGCCCGGCCTCACGATCCCCAGGTTGTCCATGCCGTCTTTGGTGTAGATGCAGGCGATGCTGCCGTCTCCCAGGAATGCATAGGTGGAGTTCCCGAAGACCCACTGGGGCATGCCGAACTCCGCCTCCATCGGGGCCAGCGCCTCCGCTGCGCCGTCTCTCAATCGGTACAGGTTCCACCACCCAGTCCTGTCCGAAACGAAGTGGAGCGTGCCGGTGGCATCCCAGGCGGGCTGGAAGATCGACTCAGCCGGTCCGCCGGCGACCCGTTGAACACCACTCACCGTTCCTTCTTCTGATAGGTCACCTATCCACAGTTCAGTGCCGTCCCACGGCATGCGGGGATGGTCCCAGGCGAGCCACGCTAACTTGCCGCCGTCCGGGCTTATTCGCGGTGAGGCATAGAAGTCGTTACCCGATACCATCACCAGCGGCGCTTGGGAGCCGTCGACTGGCAGCGCCACGATCTCGTTCACCGCCTCCCGGCCCTCGGCGTGGAGTTCTCGGACGCATATGATCAGGTTCCCGTTCGGGGTGACCCGCCCATCGGCGTATCTGGCGCCCGCCGGCAGGTCCGGGTGCGGGGTGATCGCCCTGGGTTCCTCGCCCGGGTCCTGCCGGTAGAGCCGCTGGTCGGCGAAGTTGGAGAAGTAGACCGTACCGCTGTGCACCAGGTAGGACCCTCCCCCGTACTCGTGTACCCGCGTCCGCACGTTGAACCCCTCCGGCGTCACTTCGGCCCGCGTGCCGTCCGCTCGGCCCTTCACCAGTACGTATCGGCCGCCCTCCAGTCGCCTGCCCTCGAGCCAGTACACGTCATCGCCATCGATCTCGACCTGGGTCAGCGGTACGGCACCGCGGGCGATAAGTTCCGCTGTGATCGGCGAACGCCACGATCCGCAAGGTGCCGTGGTGAACTCACTCATTTGCCACCTCCTTCGTACCGCACAACCTGCAGATACAGGACCAACCTGGCTCGCGGCCGGATTGTTAACCTAATTGTCAGACACCTCTCGCTTGCACTTAGCCATTCGATTTCTGCTTTGTCAGGTACCAATTCTCACGCGGTGATACAGTCGCATAATTGTCGGTCGGAGCGTATACATGCTTTATCAGGTACCGCTTCCCTTCTCCGCGGTCCTCATGCATCGCTCCCCTAGTGAGTGATTCACCTCTGGTGACAAAGAGATGAAAAGGCAGCGTGTCGTTTCTGGAGAACCGACTCACCGAGGCTTCCGCCGCGGCGCAGATATGGAGGATACAAAATGTTGGACTCGATCGACTCCAGGCACAGCCTGGAGTGGCGGACAGTCCACGCGGGCGACGGCGGTGATCCTAGCGCTCGACCGGATATGGACGTGATTTCCACGGCGTGCGCCCGATGCGGAAAGAAGACCCTCGCCGTGTCCCAGTCCGCGGCTGGCAGGCCAGTCTTATGCGAGGAGTGCTACCTGGTCTACCGGTGCAGAGGAGGAGCAATATAAAGCGTCGCGCCCGCGTTCCTTCCAGGATGTTCTGCCCTACCGTTGACCGACCGATGTATCAGGGAATTGGGCTTTTCTGGCAAGCTAGTCTGCGGGTGGCTCAAGCTGGCGGAGGCCGACTGCCCTCCAGTACCACGTTATTAAACTGGGCGGCTCCATCGCCTCGGTGGGGCTCATCATGGGAATCTTCACCCTGGTAGCGCTGGCCCTGCGCCCGGTCGTGGGATAGCTTCTGGATGCCCGCGGCCGGCGGCTCATGGTGCTGGCGGGAGTATTGGTGAGTCTTTATGGCTGCCTCGGTTACCACTCTCGCCGGCTTCGTGCTGTTCATTCACAGCCTGTACCACGGCGAAGGGTCCCGCGCGACGGACAGGGTAGAGAGCACTTTGCCCTCGAGATGAGAAATATTGTGCGTGCCGCATCTTTGCCGCTCTGCTATTGAAGGAGCGGGCGGCATGTGATACATATGTTCTCGCGTTGCAGCGCTTTGCCTGTCCCCCGTCCTGGTTGCCTCAATCGGAAACGGCGGCAGGGAGGGCGCATGTGCTACCCCGCGAGAGGAAACTCTAATGCCCCGTCACCTGCCGGTGCTTTTGCCGCTATCAGTCTTCGGCGTGTTGGTATTGGCGATTGTGCTTCTCGGCCCGAAAATGCTCGCCAGCCTGGCCGCGCCGGCGCCCCCTGCCCACGCGGTGCCTGCCTCAGCAAGCATTTCGGTGGGAACTCGGGTTTCTTCCTCGTCGACC
>JAJYKO010001050.1 GCA_021788565.1 Chloroflexota bacterium | reverse complement strand
GCTCCCGGGCCGACCACCTCCAGCTGGTGGTCGGGAAAGGCCTCTCGAAGGGCGCGAAGCGCCGGCAACCCCAGGATGAAATCCCCCAGGGCCCCGCTCCGCATCACCAGGATGCGCCGGCTCAAGGCGTCCCCATCACCTCCGAGAGGGTGCCGAACGTTACGCCGCGGCTCTTGAGCACTCTCAGCACCTCAGGCAACACCTGTGCCGATTGGGGGCTTCCGAGGTGCTCGATTATTATGGATCCGGGAGTGGCGTACCGCAGGATCCTCGCCTCGACGGTGGCGGCGTCTATGTCGTTCCGCCAGTCGGCACTGTCCTGTGTCCAGAGAACAGAATAGTAGCCCTGGTCCGCGGCTACCTGCACTACGCGGTCGTTGTAGGCCCCGAAAGGGGGGCGGAACCAGGGTCGGGTGCTCTTCCCGGTCAGGGCCATCACCTTCGACTCCACGCCGTTCAGCTGGTCTATCTCCTCCTGGCTGGAGACCGTGGTCATGTCCGGATGCGTGGAGCTGTGGTTGCCGAACTCGAAGCCGTCTCGGGCCATCTGGACTATCAGGTCCTGGTTCTTTTCCACGAAGTCGCCGGTGAGGAATATGGTGGCGGGCACACCCGCGTCCGTAAGGGCCTTGATGATCGCGGGCGTGGGTTCGGAGGAGGCCCCGCCGTCGAAGGTAAGCGCCACCCTGACGGGGTCGTTCGATCGCGAGATTACCTTAGGAGTGACGGGCTGCCATGAGGGGGCAGTGCGCCAACCGAATTCGGCGACCCGCCCCGGGGTGTGGACCGTGGGATCCATGTAGTCATGGATAGCGTTGGCGAGGGCCGCGGAGAGCACAACAGGTCCGCCAGGTTCCTGGAGCAGAGCGGCCTCCGTCGAGTTGGAATCGAATAGGGGGTACGCCTCGACCCAGGGATCACCGGCCCCCACACCCTGCACACCGGCGGGCGGAGCCTGCTCCTGAATCACGCCGCGATCGTAGCTGTCGTATCCAAGGATGTCCTTCAGCCCGCTTACCACGTTGCGCTGGACCTCGTATGCGAGCCGCCAGGCGGAGTCGCCATCGCCACCGAAGTCGGTCTCCGAGCCGGAGGCCGCCGGAAGAGCGGAGTTGTTGAGTCCCACGGAGAGATGGACGGTCGCGCTCTGGAGGGTGGTCGTGCTAGCCGCCACGTAGCCAGGGGTGTTCGCGGTGCCATCAGTGGCGGTAGGTGAGATCACATAGGCGGCCGAGCCAACGGGTGTGATCTGTAATCCCATCGCTCTAAGGTGATCCACGGTCATCTCCACGACCTGGTCACCGGCCGCCGCAATTTCGGGGCTGGCGTCCTGGACGCTGGCAGTATCGACCGAGAGATATACAGGCAGTCGGGTATCCACCGGCTGGCTCGATGCGAAGTCCCCGGGAAAGAAAGGAACGACAACCAGGGCAGTCATCACGAGAAGGAGGGCGGGGAACAAACTGACCTCCTGGACCGACTCCGCGCGGAGAGATTCGGCGGCGGTGAGCTAACAGACCGCGTAACGACGTTCCAGAACGATATTCTAGAAACAGACTGCTGTCAATCGCCGCCGTCGATCACTGCCACGGCCCTACATCTTGCTGAAGGCGGAGTTCTTCTGCCGTGCGCCCGCTGTCAAACGAGATGCCACGATCTCGTAGTTGGCCAGAAATCCCGCGAAGATCACAGCCACGCCCACAAACTCGAAGAGGTAGAAGACTCCCGAGTCATTAAAGCGCATCATGCTGCTACCAGCCGCCGGAAAAATGGCGCCGCCGGCGATCAGGACATTGGATAGCACCCGTTGCGGCATCGTCCGTCGTCTCCAGAAGGTCCATGCGCTATACGCGGCGCCACCAACCAGGGCGAGCGTCCCGAAGATATTGAAGATCGGGGTGAGCAGCCGAACGTTGTTCGGCATCCCGTTGCCCGAGAGCCTTCCGGCGACTACCGCCTGAGACATATCCACCGGCGCACTCATTACGAGGTATGCGGCCACCACCGAACATAGCACCAGGACCAGGAGCACCACGTTGGCGATTCGCCGCGACGCCAGCAGGTAGACTGTGCCCATACCCAGATAGGCTGCCACGAAGAATGCCCCGAATATGTACCAGACGTCGTACACGGCCCGGTTCCAGATTCCGATCCCGAATAGGAACTCCGCCAGGGCTCCAAGCCCGTATGAAACCAGCCCGAAGGTCCACACCAGTTGGTAGGTTCTGCGACGCGACATGTATTGAGCAAGCACTGTCGCGGCGAAGACGAAGCTCACGACAGTGGAGAGCAGCGGCAAAACAGTGTTCATTTCTCCTCCCCGACGAAACTGCCATATTTGCATAACCGGCTGCGCCAGATTAGCGCCGATACTAAACTACGTCAACTATTGTTATTGGCGCGGGTTCGGTTGCGGTTCGTAATATGCAGTAGTTTCTCCCGCACCATTGGCGATCTCTTTGCCTGCCTCGGATGGCACGCAGCTTGTCCCCGGCGGGCTTCTTCCATGCCTGTAAGGAGGACTGATGAGCGACCGCATCACCCGCGCTATCGCCGAGTACGCCGTCGGGGTCTCAGGAGAACTGAACGATCGGATCCGGCACGAGACGAGAAGGCGCGTGCTGGATTCAATTGGCACTGCATTGGGCGCATTCCACCAATCGACGCCGACGGTGGCTCGCCGCTACGCCTACCAGACGCCCTTTCTGAGCGGCAGCCTGATCTGGGGTACTCCCTTCAGGACGACTCCGGAGGCCGCGACGCTGGCCAATGGCGTGGCCATCCGCTACTTCGACTTCAACGATAC
>JAJYKO010000047.1 GCA_021788565.1 Chloroflexota bacterium | reverse complement strand
ACTGGTCACCTTCGTGCCGATGGACGAAACGGGGGGTGCGCCGGTCAGGGTCCAGCGGCTGCGGCTGCGAAATCGGTCGTCACGCCGGCGGAGGCTCAGCGTCTTCTCCTACCTCGATTGGGTCCTCGGGACGAATCGCGAGGACACCCAGATGCACGTCGTCACTACGTGGGATGTTGGGACCCGGACGCTGCTGGCCCGCAACGGCTTCCATCCGGACTTCGCGAGCCGCGTCGCCTTCGCGAGCGCGAGCCCGCTGCCCCAGACTTACACCGCCGACCGGACCGAGTTTCTCGGGCGAAACGGCTCCTATGCGCGGCCGGCCGCGCTGCTGCGCAGGGCTCTCTCCGGCCAGGCGGGAGCCGGCTTCGATCCCTGCGCGGCACTCCAGGTGGTCGTCGAGATCGACCCCGGCCAGGAAGTGGAGGTCAACTTCCTGACGGGCGAGGCCGCTGACGCTGCTGAGGCTCAGCAGCTGGTCGAGCGTTTCCGGGATCCGGTCAGAGTCGACCAGGCGCTCCAGGAGACCCGAAGCTGGTGGGATCACCTGTTGGACACGATCCAGGTGGAGACTCCCGACCTGTCCGTCAATTTCCTGCTAAACCGCTGGCTTCTCTACCAGGCGCTCTCTTGCCGCATCTGGGGCCGTTCGGCCTTCTATCAGTCGGGCGGCGCCGTCGGTTTCCGCGATCAGCTCCAGGACAGCCTTGCCCTCCTCTACGCGGCACCCGAGGTCGCCCGGGAGCAGATCCTCGCCGCGGCGTCCCGACAGTTCATCGAGGGCGACGTCCAGCACTGGTGGCACCCCCAGTCTGGGGCCGGTGTCCGAACGCGAATCTCCGACGACCTGCTCTGGCTGCCCTACGCCACGGCGCAGTATGTCCGGGTAACCGGCGACGCGGGTATCCTGGACGAGATGGTACCCTTCCTGGATGGGCGAGCGCTGGCCGAAGGCGAGCCGGAGGCGTACTTCGCGCCGGTGATCTCCGTGGGGGCCGGCCCGCTCCTCGAGCACTGCCGCCGGGCGATCAGGAAGGGGTTCACCGCCGGCCCCCACGGACTTCCGCTCATCGGCACCGGCGATTGGAACGATGGGCTGAACCGGGTTGGCGCCGCGGGTCGCGGCGAGAGCGTCTGGCTCGCCTGGTTCCTGGCCGACGTCCTGGGCGGCTTTGCCGAGCTGCTGGAGAGACTCGAGCAGGGCGAGGAGGCGCGGGAGTGGCAGGGACGGGCCGAGCGGCTGGTGACTGCCGTGGAGGAGCACGGCTGGGATGGTGAGTGGTACCTGCGCGCCTACTTCGACGACGGGACGCCGCTGGGATCGCATGAGAACGAGGAGGCGAAGATCGACTCGCTGCCCCAGTCCTGGGCGGCGATCTCCGGCGCCGGGGATACGGCGCGCACAGAACGGGCCTTGCGGGCGGTCGAGGAGCAACTCGTTCGCTCGGCCGAGGGGCTGGTGCTCCTCTTCACGCCGCCCTTCGACAAGTCGCCGGTCGATCCCGGCTACGTCAAGGGGTATCCCCCGGGCGTTCGGGAGAATGGCGGGCAGTACACCCACGCCGCGCTCTGGGTGGCGATGGCGCTGGCCCGGCTGGGCGAGGGCGATCGGGCTGTGGCGGTCCTCAGGCTTCTCAACCCCGTGGAGCATGCGCGCGATCCCGAGGCGGTCGAGCGTTACCGGATCGAGCCCTACGTCGTGGCAGCCGACGTTTACTCCCTGGAGGGCAGGGTCGGCGAAGGGGGCTGGAGCTGGTACACAGGCTCAGCCGGCTGGATGTACCGCGTCTGGCTCGAGGAGGTGCTCGGGTTCAAGCTTCGGGGCGATGTGCTCCGGCTCGATCCGGTTATTCCGTCGGAATGGCCGGGCTTCACACTCCGCTACCGATTCCACAGCGCCCACTACGAGGTTCGAGTCGAGAACCCCGACCGCGCCGGCAGAGGCGTGGCGTGGGTCGAAATCGATGGCCGGCGCCAGCTCGCGCCGGAGATCGCGCTGGAAGACGATGGGCAGAGCCATACCGTTACAGTCAGGCTCGGGCCTTCTGTCGTCGAGGCCACCAGCTGATTAAACCCCTCTCTCCGAAATCTAATCCTCGAATAAGCCTTCGATAGACGACAGGCGACGTGGGTTAGTCCTACGCTGGCACCTGGAGCCTGTCACCCAGTTAGCACTGCGCCGATGCCATGCCCTGCCGGCTGGGTACGCCTTGCTCTCACGACAGACCTGCGTAGAAGGACCACGTATGAGCGGAAGGAACCCTGCACATTTAGATCCTCTGCAACGAGCCGAGGCGGTCGCGGCGGAGTTGGAGGCCGCTATCGACTCCGCGACCGTCGGCATCGTCGTTTACGACCTCCACGGACAGGTCCTCCGCGTGAACGCGGCCGCTGAGACAATGCTGGGTTACACTCTGAAGGAGTGGAGCGGGTTTCTGGAAGGATCTGTTGCGACGAGCCATGCTAAGACTCCCGACGGAGAACCGTGGAAGCGAGATGAGACCCCGACGGCCCGGGCGTTGCGGGGAGAGACGGTGCGCGACGAGATAATGGCCTTGAGCACGCGAGATGGCAGCATCCTCTCGATCGCCGCCGGTGCTGCTCCGGTTGTTACCAAGGAGGGCACCGCCCTTGGGGCCGTCTTCGCGTTCTCCGATATTACCTCCATCCAAGAGCTTCAAGCGCAACGCGAGGAGGTTATCCGCACGATCTCTCACGACCTGCGGCAGCCTCTGACCCCCGTGATAGGGCACGCCTCGATACTCCAGCGGAAGCTGGCGATGAGGGGGATGGATCAGGAGGCCAGGGCTGCCGAGGCCATTGTGAAGAGCGCCAAGAGGATGGACTCCATGATCCAGGAGTTGGTGGATTCGGTCCGCCTGGAGGCTGGGGTGTTCGAGCTTCACAGGGAACCCACGGATCTCTGCTATCTGATCACGGACCTTGCCGGCCGGGTCGGGACGGCCGAGGAGCAGGAGTGGCTGCGGGTGGAGTGTCCGGAGCCTCTGCCGCCCCTGTCTGTTGATTGGGAGAGAATCGAGAGGGCGATCACGAACCTCATCGCCAACGCGTTCAGGTACTCACCCTCTCGCAGCCCAGTTGTTGTAAAAGTCGTGCGCAGCGGCGGGGACGTAGTGATCTCCGTCATCGACCAGGGAGCGGGGATCGCGCCCGAGGAGCAGAGACAGCTCTTCCACCGTTTGTACCGAACCGGCAGCGGCAAGAAGGCCGGCGGGCTCGGGCTCGGGCTTGCCATCACCCGGCAGATCGTGGAGGCCCACGGTGGACGGATCTGGGTTGAAAGCAAGCCAGGCAAGGGGAGCAGCTTCTATATCAGTCTGCCGCTAAGCGAGGAATAGGCCTTCCCCGAAATAGACGCACGCAAAGGGCCGCACCTTTTGTGCGGCAGAACTTAACCGAGCCTGGAGGCAGAATATATGGCTAAGACGAGAGCGCCAGTGCTCGTCATCGAACACAGCATCGAACAGGTCACAAAGAGGCCGAGCCGCGTGCTCGTGATCGAGCACAGCGAGGAGCTGGCCGATTTAGCATGTTGGGGGCTGGAGACCGGTGGCTATGAGGCTGAAAGCATCCATGACGGCGCCAACCTCTTGCCCGAGGTGCGGAAGCGCCAGCCCGATCTGCTCCTCCTGGACCTGCTTGCCGGCGATCCCGGCGGGGGCTTTGGTCTCCTCGACGGAATGCGGATCGACCAGGCCGTCTCCCATATCCCCGTGGTGGTGATGGTGAGCGATGAGGAAATGGGGGGCCGGGCTCTTTCCAGCTACAACGTCCGGGCCAGCGTCTTAAAGCCCTTCGACCTGACCGAGCTCCTGGCGAAGATCCAGGAGGCTCTTCAGCTGCCGGCAATCTTCCCCACGCTCCCACCCAACCAAGCAGAAAGCGATACGATCCTGTGGCGAGCCCAGCGTATTCTGGCCGAACACTCCCCGGAGGCCCTCTTCGAGTGGATTCAGCGGTTGCAGGAGGAAGAGCCTTGGAAGTACCGGCGGGGCCTGCGCCTGGCCGGTTTCATCGACTACGTGCCCACCCTGGTGGAGGCCGTCTCGGCCGCGCTCCTCTACCGCGATCCCGAAGAGTTCTTCCGGCACCACCCGGACGCACTGGAGCGAGCCCGCCTCCACGCGGTCATCCGGCGGAAACAGGCTATCCCGCTGGCTGCCGTCATCAGGGAGTACACGCTGCTCCGGAACGAAATCTGGAAGACCCTGTGCCGGTATCTGCCGAAAGAGATCTCCATCGACGAGGTGTTGGCTCTGCAGGTTGCCGTGAATATGACCTTGGATCGGATTATCGAGACCACCATCCCTGCCTATCTGGAGGCGGACAGGGACCGGCAAGAACCAGGGTAGCAGCTCCAGGACGAGCGGGGGTTCGGCGCCATAACCAGGCGGTCCATCGGCCAGGTTGCCCCCCCTGCCATCCTGAGCCGCGGCGAAGGATCTCCTGGTTGGCGCCGGCGCGATTCACTTTCGTAGCGGCCGCGGCGAAGGGTCTCCTCGCCTGCGGAGACCCTTCCTCTTATTGCTGAGACCAGCCGGCTGTACTCGCTAGGACAGCTCAGCTCGGGTAGCGATCGTAAGTCGAGCTGCCGCGCGTCGTGGGTGGGAAAAAGAACTGCGTGATCACGCGCACGATCAACCAGCCCAGCAGGGCGTAAACCAACATGGCTATGAGCGATGGAACCTCCAGGACCACGCTGCCGGCGGACGGGCTGCCGATCAGGCCGAAGAACGGCGACAGAAAGAGCGCGGCTGCATTGTATATGAAGCTCGCGAAGCCGTTGGCAGGGTTGGCGCCTATTAACTTCAGCAGGACGCGCAAGCCGATCAGTATCTCGACGATACCGAAGAAGAGCCAGATCAATTGGGAAACCCTGAGGCGGTTTAGCATTTGCTCAGCGGCGGTATCCTGCACGATCCGTTCGCGGTGTTCGATGCCGCCCTGCCCGGTGACCACGCGCTCCCTTTGCTCAATGCCGGCCGTACTTTCAGTGGTCGTCTCGGTGTGCTCCGTGTGAGACGAGGCCAGGACCGGACCATTTGATGGAGCGACCGTCTCGTCGACCCTGGTAGCTTCGTATTGCTCGTCTGACCGTGGATCAGGTACTTGTGTCATATCTTTCTCCTTGTTGCTGAGTGTCCCTAAATTGATATTCCACGGGCCTTGCTGACTGCTCGGCCGGCGGTGCTGATTCTTTGCTGGTTATGTCAGATGGCCCTGGTATCAGCTTACTCGTAACCCACGCCCTCTATCGTCAGTCGAAGGGCCTATTTCGGGGTTAGATCGCATAACGGCAGACCTATCGTGTCCTCTTGGTCTGGCTGGGTGTACAATACGCACATGGACGAACTTGGCTCCTCTGCTGCAAATCCGTCGGGCCAGACCCCACTCTTGGCCGTTAAGCTGCGCCAGCCAAGGGTGCGGGCAAGCATCGTGTCTCGAGCGCGCCTGACCAAGCGGCTGGACGCTGGGCTCAGCCGCGCGCTCACCCTCGTCTCCGCCCCGGTTGGGTTCGGCAAGACTACCCTGGTGAGTGAGTGGCTCGCAGGGCCGGTGGAGGGAATCCCCACCGCGTGGCTCACGCTGGACGAGGACGACAACGATCTGCCCCGGTTCCTCACGTACGTAGTCGCGGCCCTCAGCGGGGTGCGGGAGGACATGGGTTCCGCTGCTTTGATCATGCTCCGGTCCCATCAGCCTCCGCCGGCGAGGGCGGTCCTCACATCGCTTCTAAACGACCTGGCCGGCGTACCCGACGACCTGATTCTCGTCTTGGACGACTACCAGGAGATCGACGCACCGGCCGTTCACGACGCTGTTGCCTTCCTCATCGGGAACCTGCCTGCACAGGTGCACCTGGTCATGACCACGCGCTCCGACCCGCCGCTGCCCCTCAGCCGTCTTCGGGCACGCGATCAACTGGTCGAGCTCCGCGGCCCTGATCTCCTCTTCACCATCGAAGAAGCTGAGACGTTCCTGAACCGAGTGATGGGTCTCAGCCTCAGTACAGGCGACGTGGCGGCCCTCCAATCCAGCACCGAGGGGTGGATCGTCGGGCTGCAGCTGGTGGCCGTTTCGATCCAGGGCCGTCAAGACGTGGCTGGTCTGTTGTCCACCGTGACCGGTGCCCATCGCTACATCGTGGACTACCTGATAGAGGAAGTCCTGAGCCGGCAGACCGAGGAGATCCGGCAATTCCTTCTGCGGACATCGATCCTGACCGAGCTTTCGGGACCACTTTGCGAAGCCGTAACCGGGCGCACCGACGCCGCCGAGGTTCTGTTGCGGATGGAACGCGACAATCTCTTTGTGACACCGCTGGACGATGAGCGGCACTGGTATCGCTACCACCGCCTGTTCCAGGACTGCCTGAGTGGACGGCTGACAGAGGAGGAGCCTGGGATGATCCCCGAGCTTCACCGCCTGGCCAGCCAGTGGTACGAGCGGCAGGGGCTGGTGGACGAGGCGATCGGCCATGCCCTGGCGGCGCAGGATTTCGAAGCAGCTGCGCGGCTGGTCGAGGAACATGCTCCCCGCGTGCTGGGACAGGGCGAGATCGTCTTCCTTCTAAACTGGGCCAACCGGCTGCCGCAAGCGGTTGTGCACGCAAGACCCCGCCTGTGCGTCCTGGTAGGTGCGGCGCTGGCGCTGGGAGGGCAACTGGAAGCGTCGGAAGCCTACCTTGATAGTGCTGACGGCGCGATCATTGGCATACCGCAACCGGAATCCCAGATCCTGCAGGGCCAGATCGCGGCCGTCCGCGCCAGCATCGCCGGCCAGAAGTCCGATGCGCGGCGCACCGTCGAGCACGCCAGGCAGGCCCTCTCACGCCTGCCCTCGGGCGAGTTGTTCATGCGGAGTCTCGCCGCGTTCAACCTTGCGGATGCCCACCTGTCGACCGGCGAAGTGGTCCCGGCAAGCGCCGCCTTCGCCGACGCGGTCGATCTCAGCCTGGCCACCGGAAGCCTTCACATGGTCGTTGTGTCCTCGGCCCACCTGGCTCGGGCTCAGATGGTGCGTGGGCGGCTTCGAGAGGCTGAGCAGGTGTGTGAGCGGGCGCTAAAGGTCGTCGCGGAGGTAGCCGACGATCCTGCTCGGATGGTGCCGACGTTGGGGATGCTGTACGCCTACATGGGCCATTTGAGACGCGAGAGGGATGATCTCGACGGCGCTGGGGGCTACCTCGGGCAAGCGCTGGAGCTGGGAGAGCAGAGCGGATACGTGGACGCCCTGGCCGCGACCTACTGGGCGCTCGCGCAACTCCGCCGAGCGCAGGCGGACGTTCAGGCCGGCCTGGCCATGATCGAGAGGGGTATCGAGGCGGTCCAGGAGCAACGCTTGACGGTGATGCGCCGCCTTCTGCTGGCCGAACGGGCCGACCTCCTGGTGGCTCTGGACCGATTGGAAGACGCGGCGAGGTGGGCGCGGGACCGCCGTGTGGGCGAAGCGGTCCAAGTCGGCTTGCCCGACGAGCGAGAGTGCCTGAGCCTGGTGCGGCTCCGCCTGGCGCGGGGCGAGACGGCCGAGGCGCTCAAGCTTCTGGCTCGTCTCCTGGAGC
Organism: Chloroflexota bacterium; assembly: GCA_021788565.1. The sequence continues at coordinate 6,350 of JAJYKO010000047.1, read as the reverse complement.
CCGCTGAGGCAGCCGGACGCTTCGGGGTGGTGATTGAGATCTTGACCCTCCAGGCGCTGGCCCTGGACCAGAACGGCGAGCTTGCGCCCGCGGTGGGCTCCCTGGAGCGGGCGCTGGCCCTGGCCGAGCCAGAGGGATATGTGCGCACGTTCGCGGATCACGGCGAGCCGATGGGCAGGCTCCTCCGCCAGGTGGCCGCGCGCGGTATCGCACCCAGGTATGTCGCCCGACTGTTGGCGGCCATCCAGGGGTCGGGGGTCGGGGGCCAGGGGTCAGGAGACGAGAGGGCGGAGCGCACATCACTGACCCCCGGGTCCCGCCCCCCGGCCCCCACAGTTGAGCTACTCACCGCCCGAGAGGTCGAGGTTCTTCGGCTTCTGGCGGCGGGCGCCCCCAACCAGAGGATCGCCAACGAGCTCACTGTCAGCGTGGGTACGGTCAAGGCGCACATCAGCCACATTTTGGGCAAGATCGGCGCGAGCAATCGCACCGAGGCAGTTGCCCGAGCCAGGAACCTTGGGCTCCTCGAGCAAGGGTAAGCCCCAAGATTAGACTTTAGATAGACGACAGTCGCGCCGGTTTACGCCTACCGTATGCAAGCGTAAACCGGTTCTTCAATTATTGGAAGGCGGACCGTGGTGCTGCATCAGCTACGACAACACGCGAGTGAAGCGCTTTCGACCGTACGCCAGATCGTGCTCTCGACCAACGGTCCGGCGGACATCCAGGCCGAGACGCTGTCCTGCGAGTCCATAGGGCTCGCCCTTTACGTGCTCGTTGCGAGAACGTCCGATCTGCTGTTCAACCTGGAGAGCAATGCGCTGATAGTGGCCACCGCGGATACGTGGCAGATGCGTGGGGTAGCGCGCCTGCTGCGGCCAGGTGAGCACCCCGATGGACTCGCCCTTGCCAGGACGCCCGAAGCGGCGTGGTGCCAGTTGGTCGAGATCCGCCCCACCCGGCTGCAGTTGCGTCCACGCCAGGGCAAGGGCGAGACGATTGACCTCGAGTGAAGACCACCCGCGCCCTCGCCGCTGCTCCTCTTCCCTGAGCCCGATGCCTGCTCCCCCACCAATCCGCCGATAGACTCTCCGCGGATCTAATCCCAGAATAAGCCTTCGATAGACGACAGGCGGCGTGGGTTACGCATACGCTGCTAAGCGTGGGAGTGCATCAAGAAACGCATGGTTCGCCTGAATAGGAGTTTTATTATGATGAAAGCAACCCAGTTACTGGGAATGCCGGTTGTCAGCATCGCTGGCGCTGAGAAGCTCGGAGATGTCCAGGACCTCGTGCTCAACCCCGACGCGCAGCACGTTGTGGCCGTCCGCATCAAATTGTTGCCCGAGGGGGTCGTGAAAACCGTCTCGGCCATCGACGCGAGGGTCGGCCACGACGCCGTCACCATCAAGGATTCCAGGTCCGTTACGCAGGAGGAGCTGGCCGAGGCCGAGGGAACAGTCGACCTGAGTAGACTTCTGGGGGTGAGGGTCCTGAGCCACGGCGGAAACCTCCTGGGGAATATCGAAGAGGTGGAGATCGACACGAACCTGGTTATCACGGGCTACCAGGTTGGGACGAACGCCCTGTCAGACCTCTTTGGAGGAAGGAAGAGCCTGCCAGCCGTGGAAGGTATGCACTTCGTAAAGGATATCCTGATGGTCCCGGACGTCGGGGATGCAGCCCCGGAGCTGAAGAAAACGGCCTGAGCAACCGTGCAGAACGCGCACCGGCCTCTCGTGGAAGTGGCGCGAAGGAGTCCAGCCAACACCTTGCGCCACTCCTACCACGCGGGGAAACTAGCACTCACCGCCTTCAATCATAAGGTGGTTCGGGAAGGCGCCTTTTCGCCCGTTGTGAGGCCGGAAACAGGCACTTCGGGCAAACGAATCTGCGTACTGGGGCGTCGCCTCGCGGCTTGACAAACCCGCCCAGGGTCTTTTCGTTGTCACCCTGAGCGCAGCGAAGGGTCTCCACGTATGCGCGCGGAGATTCTTCGCTGCGCTCAGAATGACACCTTCGTGGCCCTGACACTGCGCTCTATTGGTCCGGTATCAGAGAACTAAAAGGCCCTGCAAACCCGCCGAGCGCATCTTACTTAAATTCTGCGTATTCTATACAATGCGCCATGACAAGCAGCAGCACGCCCATGGAAAGTGCTTGATTCGCACTCGAGCAAGCGGTCGAGATGCTACTTAGGGCCAGCACTGGAGCTAAGCTGTCGGCCATCATCGCCAAGAAGAAGGCCAGGTAGAGAGAACGCCAGCAACGCGCAACCGAGGAGGCAAGAAGAGCCATGCAGGTGACGCAGGTCCACGACAAGATCTACAGGATCGAGACCCCCTTCGGCGGTGGTGGCACCGTCTTCCTCTACCTGATCAAGGCCGGTGCCACAGCCCTGGTCGACACGGGCACGGCTCAGTCACCGCGAGAGGTGCTGGAGCCGGCCTTCGCGGAGTTGGGGATGGCTCTCTCAGACGTGGACATGATCCTCAACACTCATGTGCACCTCGACCACGCCGGGGGCAACATGGCCTTCAGGAAGGCCTCGAAGGCGATAATCCACATGCATGCGGGGGATCTGCCCATGGCCAACTCGACGGACGCCCAGGTGGAGTTCATGACTGCTCCCCTTCGGGCTCTCGAATTCCCGCCGCAGGTGATAGAGAAGCGGGTGGAGGACATTCGCGAGAAGGCTGGCGAGGCTGCCGGTGCCGATGTGGTCCTGCAGGATGGAGATACCGTGAATCTGGGAAGCGGTATACAGCTAAAGGTGGTCCACTGCCCGGGCCACACCCCGGGCTCCGTCGCCTATCACTGGGAGTCAGAGGGCGTCCTGCTCACCGGAGACAGCATTCCAGGTCTCGGTTCTCGGCTTGGAGCCTATCCCCTGTACTTCGATGCCGCCACCTATCGCCGAACGCTGGCGTCAGTGGCTCGGATGGACTTCGATCTTCTTTGCCTGGGCCACGCCTATCTGGGCGGACTGATTAACGAGCCCACCAGACGAAGCTCGGAGGGCAAGGTCTTCATCCGTGAGGCCGCCCAGGTGGCCGATACCATCCAGAAGGCCGTGGAGGAAGCCGGCGCGCGAAAGCCCGGGGCCACCAGGCGGGAAATCGCGTTGGAGGCGCTCTCGGAGTTGGTCTACGAGCTTCCGACGCGACTGGTTCGAGAGACGGGAATGCCCGCCGCGGGAGGGCCCACGCTAGCTGCGCACATTGAGGCAGCGCGCTCGCAGAGCTATCCGTGGGGCCTCTGATCGACCATATTCCCAGCACGGCCGGCTGATTCGGAACCCGGCGCCGGCCCGCACCATTGGGTCGTTGCTGACCAGGATCCTGGGCGACCATACCGAAGGCAATTCGCGCGCCCTACCATTCACAAGATGCATCGCCATGTTCGCTGGGCAGTTCGGCAGAAGCCCCACCAATTATTCGGTGAGCTTGTAGATCTCTCGGGCGGCTTTCTCGCTGATCAGGCCGTTCTTCAGGTCTCGCCGGACCGCTTCCCGGTCCCGCTCCTCGGGCGGACCGTACCCGCCGCCTCCTGCGTACCGGCTGATTATCCGGTCGCCAGGATGGACTATGGACTTGCCCTTCGCTGGCACCGAGCCATGGCCGTCCAGGATGATGTCGGTGGTCGAGCCGGGCAACCCACCGAAGAGGCCCAGGGCCGGATGAGTCCGACGGTCTGAGTGGGTGGCGAGCCGCACCGGCCTGTCAGTCGCTACCTCCGCCACAATCTCCTGTCCCAGTCCGCCCCTGTACCTTCCGGGCCCGCCCGAGTCGGTCAGCATCTCCTGCTTCCAGAAGATCAGCGGCGACACGCTTTCGAGTGCCTCCAGAGATCCAGCCCCCGCGTTTGTCGGGAAGGCGGTGCAGGCCAGCCCATCCCGGACGTGCGTCGCGCCCATGCCGCCACTGGCGAAGAGGATGGCCGAGAATGGCCTATCATCCTTGTTGCGACCGGCGTACACCGTCCTGAGCGTGGGACCGGAACCAGAGTCCGCGATCACCCTGTCGGGGATGGCTGGCGCCAGGGCCCCGTAGATCACCGCGCTCAGGAAGTGGCTGGTGAGTTGCCGCGAATTGACTGGCGCCGGGTACGTGGGATTCAGCAGACTGCCCTCGGGGGCGGTAACGTGGATCGGCCTGTTCGATCCCTCGTTCTTCGGTGTGTCGGGAGTTAGGGCGCATTTAATGGGGTATTCAGTGTAGGCAGTGGTGTAGTTCAGGCAGGAGTTGAGACCACGATCTATCTGAGGCGAGGTCCCCGCCCAGTCCACGAATATCTCTTCGCCTCTCACAGTGATGGTGGCCTTCAAAATCAGTGGAGAATCGAAGCCGTCCGTCTCTATTCGATTGGTGTAGACCCCGTCCGGTATCTCCGCGATGGCACGGCGCATCGTCTGCTCGGCTCGGCCCCGGACTGATCGGGAAAGGCTGGTCAAGTCCTCCAGGCCCTGCTCCTCCATGAACTCCAGCACTCGATTCGCGCACACCTGGTTGGCAGCCACCTGGGCATACATGTCGCCGATGGTGTGCTCCGGTGTGCGGACGTTCCCCTTGATCATGTCGTGCAGGGTCTGGTTCGGCCTACCAGCCACCATGAACTTGCACGGAACGATGCGCAATCCCTCTTCGAACAGTTCCCGGGCGTCCGGCGCCCACATGGCGCCGCCCATGTCTGGTGAGTGAGCCACGTTGGCTGCCCAGGCCACGATCCGGTCTCCGCGGAAGATAGGCATCACCGTGGTGACATCAGGCAGGTGGCCGGTGGCCAGCCACGGGTCGTTGGTCATCAGCACGTCCCCCGGCTGGAGGGTAGAGGGGGGGAAGAACCCCATTAGCGACTTGGTGGTCTTGGAAAGGATCCCCACAAAGGACGGGATGCTGCCGGTGTTCTCCGCCAATGAGTCTCCCTCCGCGTCCATCAAGACGCAGGCGTAGTCGTTGGACTCCCGAACGATGGTGGAGAAGGACGTCCTAACCAGCGTGGCCGCCGTCTCGTTGGCGATGGCGATCAGGCGGGACCACAATATCTCGAGTGTGATGGGATCATATTCCTGCATTGGCTACCTCTTGCACCTCGGGTTCAGAGCGCAGCACCTGGCGGGGTTTGGGGTCTCACCAAACACCCTTCTCGTACTTCACAACTCAAGTGCGTGAGTCTTCGTTCGCACCTACTTGTAATCAATCTCCATGATCAGGTTCAGGTACTCGTCTATCCTCGCCCTGGCCGATGGCCCCACGACAGTGGTGGACTCCCTCTCCTCCACAATGGCGGGTCCCTCGAACTCCATCCCCGGAAGCAGGCTGTAACGGTCGTACACAGTGCAGGTGACGAAGCCCTTAGCCTCGGAGAAGTAGGCTCCCCGATGCCCCTTCACCCCGCCCGGGTAGTCCTGGACGTGCCGCTCATGAACCCTCAGGTCCACCTGAAGCGCGGGCCCGGAGGCCACAACGCGCCAGGTGAGGGCCTCGATGGGCACATCGGTCAGGTAGCGGCCGTACAGCTTCTCGTAAGCGGCATAGAAGTTCTGCCGGATCTCCTCCAGATGTCCTCCATCCAGTTTGGCATGAGGGATGGGGACCGTGATCTCGAATCCCTGCCCCACGTACCTCATCTCGGCGCTGCGCACGAAGCGCATCTCCTCCGGCGCCACCCCCGCGTCTTCGAGCATCGACCGCCCGGACCGCTCCATGTCAGCAAACAGAGAGCCCAGGTGACCCCAGTCGAGGCTATCCAGACGGGTGACGTAGCTGCGCACGAAGTCGAGGCTCATGGGGGCGACCAGAAAGCCCAGGGCACTGGTGGTGCCGGCGGCAAGCGGGCACACCACCCGGCGTATCTTGAGAAGCCTGCCCAGGGCGTATGCGTGGACGGGCCCTGCCCCGCCGAAGGCTACGAGTGCGTAGGCGCGGGGGTCGTGGCCCTTCTCGGCCGCGTAGATCCTGGTGGCGCTGGCCATGTTCTCGTTGACCACGTTGAAGATCCCCTCCGCGGCCTGAAGGAGTCCCGTCCCCAACGGCTTCGCCGCGTGCTCGGTGATGGCCCTCTCGGCGGCCGCCCGGTCGAGCACCATCTCCCCTCCCAGGAAGTAGCCCTCGTTGAGGTAACCCAGGACCAGGTCCGCGTCAGTCACGGTCGGCTCACTTCCCCCCTGGCCGTAGCAGGCGGGGCCCGGGGTGGCGCCCGAGGACTCGGGGCCCACTTTGAGCAGCCCCATGGTGTCGAGATGGGCCATGGAGCCTCCTCCTGCGCCGATCTCGATCATCTCGATCACCGGAACCTTGAGGACGAAGCCGCTCCCCTTCTTGAAGCGCCTGACTCTGGCCGCCTCGAAC
>JAJYKO010000046.1 GCA_021788565.1 Chloroflexota bacterium | reverse complement strand
TCGGCTCCACCAAGATCGCCGGCTATCTGGTCGATCTGGATACCGGCGACACGATTTCCAGCAAAGGGGCGATGAACCCGCAAATCGCTTACGGAGAGGATATTATCTCTCGGCTGAACCGAGCTCGCACGGCGCCGGCTGAAGCCAGAAGAATGCAGGAACTGGCGGTGCGGGGGCTGAACGATGTTGCGGCGGAGACGTGTGCAGCGTCAGGGGTCGCTACGCAAGATGTGGTGGAGGTGGTTGTGGTCGCCAACACCGCCATGCACCACCTACTTCTCCGCTTGCCCCCGGACCAGCTCGTGATGGCGCCGTATGTGCCCGCGGTAAGTGGGGCTCTGGACGTCAAGGCGCGCGACGTGGGGCTCAACACATCGCGCGGTAGCTACCTGCACCTTCTCCCCAATATCGCAGCCTACGTGGGAGCAGACCACGTGGCGATGATCCTCGCTACCGGCCTGTGGAAATCGACCGGATTGGTGCTCGCACTGGACATCGGCACCAACACGGAGATCTGCCTTTCGGATAACGGCAGCATGACCAGCGTCTCCACGGCCTCCGGCCCAGCCTTCGAAGGAGCGCATATCAAGTTCGGGATGCGGGCGGCCCCGGGAGCGATAGAGCACGTCCGCGTGGCAAACGGGAGACTCGAGATTCAGACTATAGGCGGCGCAGTACCCGTCGGAATCTGCGGCTCCGGCATTCTCGACGCTCTGGCGCAACTGTATTTCACGGGGGCACTGGACCGCGGAGGAAGGATGGTCGACCACCCGCTAGTCCGTAAAGGGGAAAAGGGAGCCGAGGTCCTCCTTGCGACGCGTGATGAGGGCGGCGAGGGACCGGCGGAAATCACCATAACGCAGAAGGACGTTCGCGAGATACAACTGGCCAAGGGCGCCATGAGGACCGGCATCGAGACGCTCCTGAGGGCCGCTAACCGAACGGCCGGCGAGATCGATCAGGTCCTAATAGCGGGTGCCTTCGGCAGTTACATCGACCCTGCCAGCGCGGTTGCTATCGGCATGCTTCCTCCCGTTCCATTGGAGCGGATCAAGCAGGTTGGGAATGCGGCCGGCACGGGGGCTCGCTTGGCCTTGATTTCGAAGGAGCAGCGCAGGCTGGCCGCGGAAATCGCTGGGAGAGTGGGTTACATCGAGTTGAGCGGCCTGCGCGATTTCAGCAGGCTCTTTTCACAAGCGATCTATCTGGGACAGTAATTGCGGTTCGCCACAGCAAATCGACTGATAGGAGCTAGACGACATGGTAGAGATGTACTCCACGTTTGCACCGGATGCCGGCAAGACGCCAGAACAGCTGCTCGCGGAGCGAACCAAGCGTCTCCAGGACGCCGTAGACCTCAAGCAGCCGGATCGCGTCCCGGTAATGTTAGCCATGAGCTACATGCTTGCCGATATCGGCGGAATCACGAGACAGGAACTCCACGCCAACCCGGAGAAGGCGCAGGAGCTGCTGGAGAAGGCAGCCTTGGAGTACCAACCCGAAACCATTTTCGGCGTCTACAACGACTGGGGCGCCAGCCTGGCGCTGGGCGACCGCATGACCAAGTGGCCGGGCCACGGACTGGAACCGAACGGGTCGTTCCAATTCGACGAGCACGAGTTTATGAAGGCCGAAGACTACGACGATTTTCTAGAGGACCCCGCGGACTGGGGTATTCGGGTCTACATGCCCCGAGCCTTCAGCGAGCTGAGTGGGCTGTCCATGCTTCCGCCCCTGGGGATGACTCTGTTCGGCCACTACAATCTGCCCAACATGGGTGTGATTGCGGCGCCGCCGATGATGGCCGCCGTCCAGGCCCTGGGCAGAGCTGTTCAGGCAGCGGCGGAACTCGGGGCGCGCAATGTGGCGTCTCTTAAGCGCATGGCCGCCCTCGGTTTCCCGCCCGGCCCGCTGGTAGGCTCGCTCGTGGAGGCACCGTTCGACTTCATGTCCGACACCCTGCGCGGCATGCGGGGCATCATGTTGGACATTCACCAGCGTCCAGAGAAACTGCTGGCCGCTGAGGCTACAGTGGCTCGTTTCCAGACCAAGTTCGCGCTCGACTTTGCCCGCGCGACCGGCCTCAAGAACGCCTTCTTCCCGCTGCACCGAGGTTCCGACGGTTTCATGTCGCTTTCGCAATTCGAGACGTTCTACTGGCCACAGCTCAAGGGAATGCTCGTCGAGTTCGTCGAAAACGGTATCACACCGTTAGTCTTTTACGAGGGTGTTTGGGATAAGCGTCTCGAATATCTCACGGAACTGCCCAGGGCAAAGACCCTCGGAATGTTCCAGGATAGCGACATATTCAAGGTGAAAGAAGTAGTCGGGGATACGATGTGCGTCTTCGGGGGAATGCCCAACTGGCTGCTGCAGGCGGGAACGGTTGAGGCGGTGAGGGAGCGCACGAAGAAGGTGTGCGAGGTTGTCGGCAAGGGTGGGGGCTTCGTTATGAGTACCAGCGTCGGCGAGATGGAGGGCAGCAGGCCTGAGTTGGTGAAGGCATGGATGGCTGCGACACGCGAATACGGCACGTACTGACGGTTGCGAGGTCAAGAATGGATACTAAGGTCAGTAGCGCCTCTCGCGAAGTGACGATCAGCTACGATCGACCCACTGTCTTGATCGGAGAGCGCATCAACCCGACGGGCAAGAGGAAGCTCGCCGCCGCCCTGCTAGCAGGGGATATGGATGAGGTCCGAGCCGAGGCGCGGGCGCAGGTGCAGGCCGAGGCCGACATCCTGGACGTCAACGTAGGAGCCGCCGGGGTGGACGAGGTTGCGGTGCTCCCCCAGGCCGTCAAGGCGGTGATGGAGGTGGTCGACGTCCCGTTATGCCTCGACAGCCATAATCCGAGAGCGCTGGAAGCCGCGCTTAGGGTGTACCGAGGGAAACCCATTATCAACTCGGTCAACGGCCAGGAGTCCGTTTTGGCCGAAGTGCTCCCGCTAGTTAAGGAGTACGGGGCAGCGGTGATCGGGCTGACTATGGACGACGAAGGCATCCCTCAGGAGCCCGAAAGGCGACTTGCAATTGCGCGCAAGATCATCGAGCGGGCAGAGGCAGCCGGCATTCCGAAGGAGGACGTCATCATCGATTGTCTGACCCTCACTATCGGTTCCAACAGCAAGGCAGGCTGGATCACCCTGGAAGCCATTCGAGGGGTGAAGCAGGAGTTCGGGGTGAATCAGACGCTGGGAGCCAGCAACGTCTCCTTCGGGCTGCCCAACCGCGAGGTGATCAACAACGCATTCATCGCGATCGCGATCACGGCTGGAGTGACCTGTCCGACGGTGAACGTGGCGAAGGTGAGGCCAACGGTGTTGTCTGCCGACATGATCCTCGGCCGCGACAACCATTCGCTCCGCTACATCAGGGCATATCGCCGGTCGCTCGCGGCGAGCGAAGGGTAGAGTGAATTTCGTAGGGGCGGTTCGCGAACCGCCCCTGCTAGGAGATCGTTGGAGGGATTCAGGGACTTGTCGTCCAATCGTACCGTCGCTCACAGCGATGCCGGCTACCGCTGGGTTATCCTGGGCATCGTCTACCTCAGTCTGCTATCTGGGGCCATCGTCTTCCAGAGCATTCCGCCCATCCTCAGTCTGCTCATCCCGGACCTGGGCCTATCCCACACCGACGCGGGCCTTCTGATGAGCCTATTTGCTCTGGTAGCCGTCTTTCTCTCTATACCCGTGGGCCTGCTCGGCGACAGGTACGGCGCGAAGAACCTCATAGCCTCCTGCTTGGCCCTGACGGTGGCCGGCACCCTGATCGTAGCCGCCGCAGGCAACTTTCCGGTCCTGGCAGTGGGAAGATTGATAGCCGGGGCAGGCGCTATGTCCCTCTTCGTCGCAGGGTCCCAGCTCGTGTCTGAGCGGTTCGCTGGGCGGGAGCTTGGCATCGCCTCAGGCATCTACACGACGGCCCTCCCCGTGGGGACGATCGTCTCGCTAAACACTGTCGGCGCAGCGGCCGGCTCCATAGGCTGGCGCGCCTCCTTGCTGGCCGGTGCAGCCCTCAGCGCCGTCGCCCTCATGGCATTTCTGGCTTTGCATCGATCCGCGCCCGTTTCAGGTAGCCGGCACGGGCGCGACAGGCAGAGATCCCCATTCTCTGACCTCTCTCACCTCGGTCTGCCGATCTGGCTGCTGGGAGCGACCATGATGCTGTTCACTGCGGCCACGATCTCGTTTATTACCTTTGGTCCCGATTACTTCGTGGCCAGGGGTTACGGCATCCAGGTCGCCGGCTTTCTCGCGGGGTTTCTTATGTTGCTAGCCCCGCCGATCTCCCCTCTTACCGGCTATATTCTCGACAGGGTCGGCCGCGAGGAGGTCATCATCGGTATGGGCGGCCTGCTTATAGCCGCCGGTATCTTCGCAATCTCGTCGTTCGCTTTCTCGCCGATTGCCTTTCTCGCCGTCATCAGCCTCGGCAACGCCATTATCCCAGCACCGATCTACGCCCTGCCTCCCAGGGTGCTCAAGCCGCAATTCCTCGGGCTCGGATTCGGCATCGTCTCAACGGGCACCAACCTCGGCATAGTGATGGGCCCCTATGTCACGGGCTTCGCCAGAGATGCGACCGGGTCGTACCAATTGAGTTTCTCCTTGATGGCCCTGTTCGCGGTGCTGGTAGCGGTCACGGCCGCTGTCCTGTCCTCGGTCAGGCGACGCGCTCGAATTTGATGCGCATCGCGACCCTGTTTACCGGCCGATGCTCGAGTCACTAGTTGACGTGCGCGTCAACTAGTGACGGGCACGTCATTTGCCATATATAATTATCGAAGATCGGTCGGGTTGGAGGACAATATCGGGTCAATGTTAGCCTCAGCTGAATCCTACTCAGAGCTGCGCGCCATCGGCAGCGTCGCTCGAGAGGTGGGCCTAACTCCGAGAGCGATTCGGTACTACGAGAAGCTTGGTCTCTTGCGACCCGCTGTGCGAGTCAAGGGCTCCGATCGACTCTTTGACGACAGCGATGTGGAGCGGCTGCGAGACATCAAGCAACTCCGCGAGGTAATCGGATTCTCGCTGGCGGAGATCGCAGAGCTGCTGGAGACCGACGAAGTCCGCCGGCAATTGCGCTCCAGGTTTTACGGCACCGGCGACTCCGACGCGCGAAAGCGACTCCTCAGAGAGGGCATCGCGTTGGCTGAGCGCCGGCTCGCAATCGTAGAGCGCAAGCTGGCGCAGGTGGAGGCAATTAGAGCCGACGAGTGCGCCAGGGTGAGCCGCATGAAGGGACTCCTGGCCGAAGACGAGAATGTGAATAATTAGGCAGAGACGGAGGTCCGGCTGGAACGTCTTATGCCTCGTCCGATCCGACCGGGCGACCTATAGTGTAAGTGGAGGAATCATCGCGTAATGTCACAGGTGAAAGATCGTGTCGCCCAGAGCGACCCGCCAGATGGTTACGAGTGGGTAGCGCTATCGGTGACCACTCTGGGCGCCCTACTCGCGTCCATGCAGAGCACCGCGCTGCTGATCGCGCTGCCGGACATCCTGGTAAAGCTACAGGCCAGCTTCCTGACCATCATGTGGCTTCTACTGGGCTATCAGCTCATCACCACGGTGTTGGTACCGGTCATCGGGCGGCTCGCCGACATGTTCGGGCGCAAGACCCTGTACAACGCGGGCTTCGCCATCTTCACCGTCGGATCGCTGCTCGCCGGCTTCGGACAGCCCCAATTCCATGGGGTCGACGTACTCCTCTACCGGATCATCCAGGGAGTTGGAGGCGCCCTGCTGTTTACCAACAGCACCGCAATCGTCACCGACGCGTTCCGTCGGGGTCGAGTCGGCCTGGGCCTTGGTGTGAATCAGATCGCGGTTGCCGCGGGCTTCGTGATCGGTCCCGTTATTGGCGGCGTCCTGGCATCCATCTCCTGGCAGTGGGTGTTCCTGTTCAACGTTCCCTTCGGCATCTTTGGGACTTTCTGGGGAATGTGGCGGCTGAGGGAGCCTGTGACCCTCCCAGGACATCAGCGCTTCGACTGGATTGGCAGCCTGGTATTCACCCTTGGCGTAGGTACACTCCTGCTGGGGTTGAGCTTGCTTGCCTTCCCGTTGTGGGGAGCCGACGTTATTGATGCGTGTCTCGTGCTAGGAATAGTGGGACTAATTGTCTTCCTCGCCGTGGAGGTTCGCGCGCAACAGCCGATGATGAACCTGCGCTTGTTCAAGAGCAGGTTGTTCGCGCTGGCGAACCTCGCCAATCTACTGAACGGTGTTGCGAGGGGCGCCGTCCTGTTTCTTCTGATTTTCTTCCTTCAGGGCCCTTACGGGCAGGATCCGTTGATGGCAGGCATCATGATGGCTCCATTCGGAGTCGCCTTCATGGCGCTGGGACCGATGAGTGGATTCCTCTCCGACCACCACGGCGCACGCGGATTGGGAACTGCCGGCCTCCTGGTCTCGGCCGTCGCCCTGACCGGGCTCGGCTTCATCACGAACAAGACCCCTTATTGGGAACTAGCGATCTTGATGGCAGTGATCGGTGCCGGCGCGGGATTGTTCAACTCGCCGAACGTCAACGTCATAATGACCTCGGTGACCCCAGGCCAGAGGGGCATGGCCGCAGGTATCCGGATTATGCTAAACAACACCGGCCAGATGCTCAGCACGGCCGTAGCGTTCCCGCTTGTGCTTGCCACAATCCCTCAGGACGTAATGATGAAGGTATTCTTGTACGGTGGGGGAATGGGGAACGACCCGGCTGCCCTGGCCGCCTTCCTGGGGGGCTTGCACGAGGCGTTCTTCCTCTCCGCCGGACTCAGCGTGCTTGCCGCGGCAGCCTCCGCGCTTCAGCCGTCGCACTCGCCAAGGGCGGCGGCGGCCCAAGCGGCCGGCAGCGCCCTTGTCAGGCCCAAACCTTCGGTGAATGGCTCGCGCCCAATTAGCGGAGGCGGCGACCATCCGCAATCGTGAGTCTTCCGTTTGCCCCTCGCGCTAGAGTGCGGGAGGGGGAGACTCCCGCCGAGCCGCCTGTTTCCTAACGACGTGGCGGCTCGCCAGGAGGCTCGTTCTCCCAGGCCGGTCCATCCCCGCGCTTTCCCGCGTCGCCGCGGGTACAGCGGATGCGAAGTAAGAGCAGCGTACATGGTGCTGCTCTTACCACACGTGTGACGTTGTGCGCGCATCTCCGCACGACAGAAGGGGTGAAGTATGGCTTTCGGATACAACGGCAAGATCCTCGTCGTGGACCTTACTTTCCGAACATGGCAGGTCGAGGAACAACCGGAGGAGTTCTACCGACGATACCTCGGCGGCAGCGGTTTGGGTCTCTACTACATTCTGAGGGACATGCCTCCCGGGGCCGATCCATTGGGGCCGGATAACGTCCTCACATTTGCCGTCGGCGTCGTTACGGGCGCTCCGTTCTCGGGGCAGGCTCGCATCAGCGCCAACGCGAAGTCGCCCCTCACCGGCGCCATCGGGGATGCGCAGGCCGGCGGCTTCTTTCCCGCGGAGATGAAATTCTCCGGATACGACGCGATCGTACTTAAGGGTAAAGCCCCTTCCCCGGTATACCTCTGGATCAAAGATGGACAGGTGGAGATTCGAAGCGCTTCTCATTTGTGGGGAAAGAGCACCGGGGATACCGAGGACATCATCAAGCGAGAGTTGGGTGACCGGAAGATCGAGATTACTGAGATTGGGCCAGCCGGAGAGAACCTCGTCCGGCTCGCTGCCATTATGAACATGGCTAACCGCGCCCACGGCCGTACGGGACTCGGCGCCGTAATGGGCTCGAAGAACCTCAAAGCCATCGCCGTTCGAGGTACCGGGAGGCTTCACGTTGCGGATCTACAAAGGGTTAAGGAGCTGGCTGGCTGGGGTGCCCGTCACGTCAGGGTCAACCCAACGATGGAAGATCTCCACGTTAACGGCACAGACGGAGGTCTCCGGTCTCAGCACTTCCACGGTGGTCTTCCGACACGGAACTGGCGTAGCGGCGCCTTCGAGGGGTACGATGCGCTTGCCGGCGATACCATGACCGACACGGTCCTGAAGGAGCGCGACACCTGCTACGCTTGCGCCACCCGCTGCAAGCGGGTCGTGGGGATAACTGAAGGCAAGTACACGGTCGATCCTCGATACGGGGGCCCGGAGTACGAGACCGTCGCCTGCTTCGGGTCCTACTGTGGCGTGGGTGACCTGGCTGCGGTGGCCAAAGCCAACGAGCTGTGCAACAAGTTCGGCCTGGACACGATCGGCACGGGCGCCACCATCGCCTGGGCCATGGATTGCTTCGAGCATGGACTGATTACCGAGAAAGACACCGACGGATTGAAGCTTCGCTTCGGGGACGCGGACGCGATGCTCCAGATGGTGGACCAGATCGCTCACCGCAGCGGCTTCGGGGATATTCTGGCAGACGGTTCAGCTCGCGCGGCGAAGACCCTGGGCAGGGGAACCGAGGAACTGGTCGTAGCCGTGAAAGGGGCTGAGCTGCCGGCCCACATGCCGGAAGTGAAGAGGAGCCTGGCGCTCATCTACGCGGTCAACCCGTTCGGGGCCGACCACCAGTCCCACGAGCACGATCCGTCGTACACCGAGGGTGCCTCGGACCAGGAGAAGGAAGGGCTGGCGCTGCTAGGGCTGACCTCCCATCGAAAGGCCAGGGTGCTGGACGAGGAGAAGGTTCGGTACGCATGGACTACCCAGAAGATGTACAGTGTCGCGGACACCCTCTCGGTATGCCAGTTCGACTGGGGTCCCGCGTGGCAGCTGTATAGCACAGACCGCTTCGTGCCGATGTTGAAGGCGGTGACGGGCTGGGACATCACACTGGACGACCTTCTCCTGGCCGGGGAGCGCCGGATCACCATGATGCGGGCTTTCAACGCTAGGGAAGGCTTCAACCGCGACGACGACGTGCTGCCGGCGAAGGTTCATCAGCCGAAAGTCGGCGGGGCCACGGACGGCGTAGCGGTGCCGCGCGAGGAACTGGAGCAGGCGAAGGACACGTACTACAGGATAGCCGGGTGGGACGTGACGACGGGCAACCCGACGCTCGAGAAACTAAAGGAGTTGGGGCTCGACTGGATTTCAGCCGTCCGGGCATAGATGAAGATCCAGGTTCGCCTGCACGGCGCACTGGGACGCTACCGTCCGGCTGGAGCCTCATTGTCTCATCCCTTCGAGCTGGATGTGGCTGACGGAGCAACGGTTGAGTCTGTCGTCGCACGGCTGGGGATACCGAAAGGGGCGGCCCGCGGCCTGTTCGTCAATGAGCGGCCCAGCGAGCCGGAGGATGCGCTCGCCCCTGGCGACCAACTCATGTTGTTTCCCCTTGTAGCTGGGGGATGAGGAGTCGAAATTGGCAGTATGTCCCGATTGCGGGCAAGACATCACCGTAGCCACTGGCTGTACCAGGCAGCACTTCATGCTCGGGAGCAAGCCGGTGCCGAGGATTCGGTACGGCGAGGAGAGCAGGCCACCCACCTGGTACTCGTACAACGACCGCTGTGACGATTGCGGTGTGGAGACTGGCGCCTACCATCATCGGGACTGCGCCATCGAGCAGTGCCCGCTCTGCGGGGACTACGCCGCGGTGTGCAACTGCTGGAGACACGTGCGGTGACGTTGACAGAGAGGACGACCCTCACCCCGACCCTCTCCCAGAGGGAGAGGGTGGACCGGCGCCTCTCCCTCTGGGAGAGGCCGACCGAAGCGAAGCGAGGGCGGGTGAGGGCCGCCCGCTGAAGCGTCGATTCCAGGACGTCCGTGCCGCCCTATTCGCCACCTGGGCGACGCCTACGTCGCTAGCGGGAGGGTGAACGAGAACCGGCTGCCCTGTCCGAGCGTGCTCTCCGCGCGGACCTCGCCGCCCATGGCCTCGACTAACTCCCGCACGATCGCGAGCCCCAGGCCGGCTCCGCCGCTGGCCCGATCGCGGGCTTCATCACCGCGGTAGAAACGCTCGAAGACGTGCGGAAGCTGGTCGGGTGGAATGCCGAGACCCGTATCCTCTACGACAACTTCAGCGTGGTCGTCCCGACGCGATGCACGCACCGAGATCAGTCCGCCCTCCGGCGTGTAGCGCACCGCGTTACGCACCAGATTCCCCAGCACCTGGATAACTCGCTGCCGATCTGCCAGGACCGGCGGGAGGTTGGGATCGATCTCCGTCATCAAAGTTATGTGCCGTTCGCTCCGGGCTACTGAGCGAATGCTGCTTGCGACCTCATCCACAACTTCCCCAAGCGCCACAGGTCCTAGCGATAGTGGTAGAGCACCCGCCTCAGCCCTGGATAGCGCGAACAGATCGTCGATCAGTTTGCTCAGGTGCTCGGTCTCGCGGTAGATCACGTCCAGGTATTCGCGCCGGGCAGTTCCATCGACTTCTGCCTCCCTCATTACGAGCGATTCCGTGTGTCCTCGGATAGAGGCGAGCGGAGTCCTCAACTCGTGCGACACGTTCGCCACCAACTCCCGCTTCGCCCTGAGCGCTGCCTCCGCGTGACGTTTCTCCGACTCCAACTCCCCTATGGTGCTCGCCAAACGCCCTGCCATGTGATTGAACCGGCGAGCGAGCTGACCCACCTCATCGTCTGGGCCTTCGTCCACCCGGCGGCTCAAATCGCCTTCGGCCGCCGACTCGACGGCACGGCTCAGCCGCTCCAGCCGTCCGATGAGGCGGCGCGACAGCAGGTAGGCCACGAGGCTGGAAGACAGGAGGGCGAAAACTGACGCGCCCGCCAGCATCACAACTGATGCCGCGCCGAAGAACGCCAACACCTGCCAGAAGCTGGCAAAGCCACCCACGGCCGGAAGGCTCGTCTCAGCGACGAGTACGGCCGCTACCGTGTGTCCGCTGCTATCCACAATCGGAGATGAACTCAACGCAGCCGCTCCTCCCGTAAGGTGCAGGGCAACCAGATGGTTGGCGTTCTGGTCACCGGCGAGGGCAGCTTGGACAAGAGGGGCCCAGGTAGATCGGCCGGGCGGTATGAATGCCGCCCCGGTTGCAGCCGAACTGGCGATCACGCGACCATCGGTTCCGAAGACCGCGATGAAACCCAGATTGCGGAGCATGGACCCGAACGGCCCGTATCGGCGTGCCTGCTCAGGCAAAAATGGGGGAACAACCTGTACGCTCAGGTCGCCTCGAACGATAGATGCGAGAACGCCATTAAGTTGGTTCGAGCCGGACACAGGGGCACCAGTCCCGTTCGTGTCACTTAGCACCATCCCACCCACACTGCTCGCGATGATGTCGGCCTCCTGAGCCGGCACGTTCGTCGGGTTGGCCTGCCCCGCATGCCAGACCGAAGAGCCGATCAGAACCACGGCGGCAATCATCGAGACCAGTGTGACCGCGATGGCAGCCAGGTGCGACACGGTAAGCTGCCATCGAAGTCTGCTAAACACGCGCACCTGTTGTTCGACCTCCAGCTACCAGAAATGACAGTCCCTGTGCCCTCACTCCCCGGGCTTCGAGAACCGGTATCCGATGCCCCACACCGTCTCGATGCGATCGCCGACTGGACCGAGTTTCTTTCGCAACCGCAGGACGTGAGTGTCGACCGTGCGATCGAAACCCGAGTACGCGTAGCCCCAGACCTTCTCCAGAAGGTAGTCGCGCCCGAACGCCCGGCCCGCGTTGCGGACCAGGAACGCGAGGAGGTCGAATTCCTTCGGAGTCAGCTCCACGGCACGCGCGTCGAGGCTAACGACGTGCCGCCCCTCGTCGATCCTGAGGGGACCCTCCTCCAGCACCACGGGCGCACCCTCGCTGGCTCCCGCGTCGCGGAGAAACTCGACGCGTCGCAGCATCGCCCTCACTCTAGCGAGAAGTTCCCTGATGCTGAACGGCTTGGTCACGTAGTCGTCCGCGCCGACCTCCAGGCCCAGCACGCGGTCGACCTCCTCGGCGCGCGCGGTAAGCATCAGGATCGGAACGATACTCTCTCGCCGGATGCGCCGGCACACCTCGAGGCCGTCGAGCCGTGGGAGCATCCAGTCCAGGATGATCAGGTCTGGGTGTTCCTGCTGCGCCGAGAGCACCGCAGTTGGCCCGTCAAACGACTGAACGACTCGATGCCCTTCCTCTTCGAGGTGTCGCCGCACCAGATTGTTCAAGTCTCGCTCGTCTTCGGCCACGAGAATCGTCGCCATCTGCCCTCCACGCTTGTCGCTGATTTGATGTTACCACCGCGTCGCGGCATAACCATATCGAACCTGTCACGGAACTGTGAACAGTCCCACGGATCCAGTGCACATCACGAAGAACCAGCACCCTTGCGACCACTTCGCCGAACGTCACCCAACGTTCACAGAGCTGTGACAACTCCGTCGTTGTGCGTTGACAGGTGGATCCTATGCTCACCGTGCACGTCAAAGGATGGCAGTCACATCGATCGGGCGGCAAGTCCGAGACAAGATGAAGGAGACGAAGATGAGAGGATTGAAGTTCGCGATAGCGGTAGGAGTCACGTCCTTGGTGCTGGTAGCGGCGATCGGAGGGGCGGGCTTGCTCGCCGTACGGAGCGTTCTAGCCAGTTCGCCGGTGGCGACCTTTGCCACCATCGCGTCTGGACCATGGGTGGGTGGCCCCCATCTCCAGTTGCCTCCACAGTTGCAGGGGCTAACCTCCCTACCAGCAGACCAGAGATTTGCGCACTTCGATGGGGTACAGGTGAACCTGAAGGACCAAAACAACAACCCGCTTACGATCAACGTGACGCCTGGAACAGTGACCTCTGCCAGCAAAACCAGCCTGAGCATTACCGCCAACGACGGCAGCGCCAAGACGTATACCCTCAGCAGCAGCACCGCGATCCACGGGCTGCCTCCCCAGGGGAGCGCACAGGGATCCCAGCCAACGATCGCGAAGGGGGACAAGGTGGTAGTCGTGACGGTTAATAGCGACACGACCCCGATGGCGGTAGTGGACGGCGGGCCCAACGGATTCTCCGGTGGTCCTGGCGGAGGACCTTGGAACTGGGGGCACCATGCACCCACTCAGCAGTAAGAGCGTTCGGTAGGGCGGGGCGCCCCGCCGGCTCGCCCTCACGTCTGCCCCGTCAGCGCCTACGCTGACCATCCAATCGGCGGGAACGCGTGACGCAAGCAAGTCAGGAAAGCCGCCTGGGGTTTGACGTCAAACCCCAGGCGGCCAGCTCCGATCATGTGGGCCACTCGGCGCTAGAACAGCTTGAACCTGTCGCCCGCGAACTCAGGCTGGACGGTGACCGTGCCGAACATCCGGTCCTCTCCCTCCCGAATGGCTGCCATCATCCACACGAAACCCAACCGCGTGCCAGGACTCGCCACGTTGTAGTGGTACCCTCTCTTTATCGCCACCGCATCCCCCTCCCACACCGGCACCACCATCTCCATCTCCCGGAAATCGGTGTAGTTCAGATGAAGACCAAAGTTGGGTGCCGGCATGTCCACGTACAGGTAGATCTCCTCCTTCACTTCCCAGTGGTCGTGGGGTGGCCAACTCGTCCAGTTCCCATCCTGGCTGAAGGTGACCCCCACCAGCAGCCGCCCCGCACGGGTGTTGCCCTCTCCAACTACCGTGTTCAGCTTGCGCGCGTACGGCACGAAGCCAGCGTCCTTCGCCATGGACGGATCCGCCTGAATATCCCCGAACCTGACTAGCTGGACGGGATAGTGACCATCAACCGGTGCCGAGACCTCGGCCACGTCAAAGAAACTCGAGGAGGAGAGCGCGCACTCTGTCTCCCGAGGCACATACAGGGCGTCGTACTTTCCAAGGGTGTAGCGATCGTCGTGGACCTTGACCTCTCCGCCGCCGTTCAAGCAGAAGAAGACGGTCTCCTCGCCCTGGGTAGCCACGGGGATGGTGCGGCCTTCTCGGTCAAGGACGATCCTGCCGTAGCGGAGGAACTCCAGGCCACTGTTCCCCTGGTCGATTATCCGCTTGCGGCCCTCAACTTTGTCGGTAGAGCGGAACAGCCAGGCATTCTCTC
>JAJYKO010001049.1 GCA_021788565.1 Chloroflexota bacterium | reverse complement strand
ACTCATTTCTGGACCACACTCGTCGCTGGGTACATGAAGAGGATGAGCGAGTCATCTACACCTCGGAGCCCTATGGCATCACTCCCGAAGGCTTCCGTGAGATCCTGAGCCTGGTGAGACGGGGGCGCTGGACGGCGAGGATCGATGACCGCCTGGCCGTCCACAACCCCGGTGTCTGCCCAGCGATATGCTTCGAGAGAAATCCTCCCAACCACGACGTCTCGTGAGGACTGGCGTCGCCAAATCTAACGGGACTGTTCCGGGGCCAGGGCATCGTTTTGGATAGTGATGAACGCGACCATACGATCTGGTCCTCGCCAACTACCATGAGGGTGATGTCAGCCTGACCGGAGGTGCCGAACTGCTGTGGATGTCGTGGATCAAGTTGCACGCACTCCCTTCTGACGTCTGGACATCCCGATGGAAACGAGCCGTGCTGACCTGGAAGAAGCTCGCGGAGATGCCGAGAAAGGCCTGAATCCGGCCGAGTCCAGACGATGAGCCAGGCCGTGGTGCAGGACACCACAGTGCTCTCCAGCTTCGGGAAAGTCGGCGGGGCCGACCTGGTGTGCCGGCCGTAGGGCGATGCGGCACGGAGTACCGAGGCCACCCTATCAGAGCACCAGGTTGGGGTCACCCCGGGCGTCCACCAGATGAGTGTATGGGCGAATCTCCGTGTCGAGGTACTGACCAAGGCGGAACTAGCCTTTGCCCAGCGATTGTCTGATGGCCTCGGTTGGGAGATTGCAGAAACTACGAAGGCCTGAGGCCTACACAGCAGAGCCAGCCTTTATCAGGCTCCTCGAACACGCGCGCATCCGAGTAACAGGCGGCCGAGAAGAGCTCCATGAATTCATCGACACCGGGGAAGGCCATCCGCACCTCCCCGCTTGCCGGCTCGATGAACCTTCGATTCAAGCCATAGTGCCTCCCGCCCTTGTACACCTCCGCCAAGATCATCAGCCTTCCGCCGGGCTTCAGCACGCGCTGAACCTCGCGTATGTCAGCGACGAGGTCAGGCCAGAAATAGTGGGTTTCCACAGCGGTGACGAGGTCAAACGTACAGTCGGGGAACGGCAAATGGGACACAGACCCGTGCCGAATCTCGACGCGGCCCGCGTTGATCAACTGCTCATTCTTGCTGCGCGCCACGGAGACGCTCTCCTCGGAGTAGTCGATGCCGCAGACCCTGCCCTCTGCTGCAATCGCTGCCAGCTTGCGAACGGTCCTGCCACCACCGCATCCCACATCCAGAATCGTGTCGTGCCTGCCTATCGAGATATGGGTTAGGCCCCAGTCGGTCAGCCTGGAATGCGAGATGTTCATCGTCCTGGCAAAGAACCTGCCGAACAGGCCGGAGGGCCTCTCGGTTTGCTTTAGAAGTTTGACTGTGAGCCTCCTCACGATGCCCATGGCACTTCCTTCCGACCGCACCAACAGGACGCTATCTGGCGCCGGCACCGCCGCCCTTCGAGCCTCGCGGCGCCACATGGGCTGGGGCGTTGCCTGGCGACGCTAGGCTCGGCTTGCTGATGGGCTAGCCAGATCGGCTCGTGCTCGATCGGGAAGCCATGAGGCCGGGCCTGCCTTCAACAGGTGGCTGGGCAGTTCTGCTCCGACAATCTGCTGCGCCAGCTCCGCCGCGCCGATCAGCTTCTGCAAGTTTATCCCGGTATCGACGCCCATCTCCTCCAGCATGTGCACTACATCCTCGCTGCAAACGTTGCCCGTCGCGCCGGGGGCAAAGGGGCAGCCTCCCATCCCTCCTACCGACGTCGCCAGGGCCCTCACGCCGACCTGAAGCGCCGCCAGGACGTTGGCCAGCCCGGCGCCTCGCGTATCGTGGAAGTGGACCGCCAGCTCGACGTCGGGCACCTCCCTCAAGAAGTACCGGAGGAGATGGTCCACCTGGAGCGGGTTGGCCATGCCGGTAGTATCCGCGAGCGCAACCCGCTGCACCCCTGCGTCACGAAGAAACCGTCCTATCTCTATCACCTTCGCGGGCGGCACCCTGCCCTCAAACGGGCAGCCGAAGGAGGTGGAGATGTCGGTGTGGACTGGGATGTCTGCCTCCCTGGCCAGGGCGACCACCCGCGTGACTCCCCGCAGTGCCTCGGTTATGCTCATTCGCGAGTTGCTCTGGCTATGGGACTCGCTGGCGGACACGAAGCAATTGATTATGTCCACCTCGCTCTCGATAGCTCGTCTCGCTCCCTTCTCGTTGGGAACGAGTGCCGAGTAGCGCACCTCGGGGCGGCGTGTAATCCTCCTCATTATCTCCTCGGCATCTGCCATCTGCGGTACGAGCTTCGGGTGGACGAAGGAGGTCGCTTCGATGGCAGGAACACCCGTCTCGGACAAGGCGTCGATCAGGCGCACTTTGTCGTCCGTCGACACCGGCGCCGCGACATTCTGGAGCCCGTCTCTCGGTCCCACTTCCAGGATTCTGACGCGTTTCGGAAGTTTCATAGCCCGTACCCTCCGCTCACTCATCTGCCCAGTATCGGCATCCCTGCACAGGACGCGCCAGCGGGGGGGCATGGTTCAGCAGTGGGGTCACAGTGTGAGATGGGGAAGGGAGGGCGAAGCTCCTGCTGAGCCGCCTGTTTCCTACCGGCGTGGCGGCTCGCCGGGAGGCTCGCCCTCCCGGATTGTCACCTCCATCTACGCGGTCTACCGAACCATGCCAGAGGGGGTCGACGGCGGCATGGTTCGTGGAGCAGCCGAATTGGAGTGACAGTCCGGGAGGGCGCGTGAGCGGGACGCTGCGCTCGCTCGCGTCCCGTGCCCGCTCGCCTCACGTCCCGGCGAGC
>JAJYKO010001048.1 GCA_021788565.1 Chloroflexota bacterium | reverse complement strand
CAGGCGTTCGGCGACCACCGGCCCGCGCGCTCGACCGTGGCGGTGAAGACGCTGCCGCGGAACGTGCTGGTCGAGATAGACGTCATCGCGCAGGTTTGAGCGCGGGCCCGGCCGGTCCCGCGTGACGCGCGGGGGCGGCGCGGGTAGATTCCCGACCGATCAACCGTCGGCATGGCGCGGGGGCGGATCGGGCCTGGTGGTCTGACTGGTCCTCAAAACCAGCTGGGGCCCGCTACGCGGGCCTTGGTGGGTTCGATTCCCACACGCTCCCGCCAGGGCCATTATCCGCTGTTGTCTCTGCTGCTCTTCTTGTCGCGAGGACGCCATTCTGGGTTCCCCTGGAATATCGCGTCATCGCTTGACTTGTCACCACCATGTGGCAAACACGGTGGCTATCGCGGTTCGACTCCGCCTTGGCGTCCGGTTCGATTCTTGCAGTCGCCACGCGGAGCAGACCCGAGCTCGCGTCCCGATTCGCTGCAACTAGGTGGTCTAGGAGACGCTGACCGCTCTTGGTCTGGGGCGCGACCTCGGTCAGCCAAATCATGGTTTCCGCCGCTTCCACCTGGCAGAAGAACGGGCGGAAGGTGCTGAAGTCGTGGGTGCGCCAGTGCATCAAGAGCCGAGCCGTCTCCGGAGTCACCTGCCAGTGGGAGGAATTGGGCAGGGCGCGCCAGGCGTCGACATGACCCCGTACCTCGTTGATTATCGAGGTCGGGTCGTACTGCTGGTCCCTAGTAGAGTGGCCCTTGCCTTTATCGAAGACCAGAACTTCTTGTCCTGCCAGCGCCTTGCGCTTCTTGGGGTTCGGAATCGGCGTTATGAACTGAGCCCGCCGGCGGGACTCGATCATCCTCTGCGTCGGTTGGCCGCTCGCGTCTAACTCCCAGTGTCTCGAGGGCATCACATAAGGGGAGTTGAGGACGGGATGATTGAAGAATGGGTTGGATGGCGAATCGTTCTCGCTCATCTACCCGCCAGCCTGACTCCGTGGCATGACGACCAAGAAACGTGTCGCTTCCGACAGCGTTCAGATGCTCTTAGGCCTTCGGATAGTAGAGAAGAATCACATCCTTGGCGAACTGCGCGCCTCTCGCCACCTTCGCACGTCCTCGCGACAACCCGAGCGCCTGCTCGAACTGCCTCAGCTTCCCTGGAATCCACGGCTTCCCGTCTCGCCTTGTCTGGTGCTGATAGAGTACCAAGACGTCACCCTGAAGCAGCGCGCCCCAGATCTCGCGCAGCTCCGTTTCCAGGACGTGCTTCAGGGTGGGGTGTGCTGGTTGCAGACCCGTGTCCGGATCCAGGAAGATGATGCTCGGCCCGCCCGCCGCGCGTCTGGCGACGGCCTCCAACACACGCGGCATGTACGCAGCCCTGTCGTCAAACAGATCAGCCAGCACCTCAATCCTGGCGCGTGCCACCAGTTTCGTGATTCGCCGGATCTTCCGGAAGTGGTTGAGCACGGCTTGTGGGATGCGTTCCCGGCGGCCGTCGACCTCCAGTTCGGGCCACTCACACGACCTATAGTACGCAACCTGGAGGATTCTAGTCGCACGGTGCTCGTGAGCGAGTCTGAGCAGGGCTCCCCACTTCACCAGGTCCCGGTTGTCGCCGTACCACTGATCTTTCACGGCCTACGCCTGCCTCCTCCGAGGAATGTCGGGGGCACATCAGAAAAAGAGCCGGTCGGCATGTGGGAATGAGGCGCACCTGTTTCCTTCGGCCCCGAACATGTCAACGAACTTGCCAAAGCTCCGCAGAGACGCTCTCAGAAGCAATGTTCGAGTAGCCACGATTCGTAGCAGTTCCCACATAGATCGCCCTCTGCGCACGCGCCGCGCCTGCCGAAGACGACGAGAAGACCGCTGCCAGAGTTGGCGCCCACACGGCCCGCTGCGTACCACCGCAACTCATTCGACCAGCCGCATCATCTCTCCCGCCCCGTCCGAGACCGCAGACGTCAGTTGGCCACCGTCGGGAAGACCATTCAAACCAGTCGTCCGATGGTGACGAACAGGCTAACCGCGACCATTATCCTAGCCAGGAACGCCCATACTCGAGGGCCAGCGTACCGGCCAGCACTTCTCCAGATGGAGAAGGTCACCGCGAAATAGTAGATGTAATTGGTCGCGGTAGGGGCAAGAGCGACAATCGCGAGCAGGTTGGCCAGCCTTCCGCCCGACTGCGCCAGCGACCACGCCATCGAAATCAACGCGAAATAGATTGCGTTCCCCAAGACCCCCCAGGCCCAGTACGTCGTCGCGAGCGGCAACTCACCACGCCAGAGCTTGAGCAAGTCCCGGCGGATAGGTTTCGCCGTGGCAACGGGGGCAGCTTCTGACACCGGCGTACCCTGGACGCCGATGCCACGACGGGCGACCTCAGTGCGGATGGCCTCGAAGGCTGCATCCTCCGCGAAGGCATTGGAACCGAGAGAGAACTGGCTCAGCAGGTACTCGTCGCTCCACTCGGCGGACTGCGCGCGCAGACTCTCGACTGAGTCCATGAGCCGGTCCCTCCACACTTCCGGAATACGCATCGGCTCGCGCCTCAGCCGCGCGCTCGGTGCTCCAGTCAGACGCGCCGCACTCGCGAGAATGCACGGGCCGTCATTGAGTCACTCTCGCTTCCTCTTCTACTGTCGACTCGCGTTGAGTACGCCCTCAAATCGACCGCCGTCGCGAACATCGATCCATTCGCCAATGAGGTTTCCCGCGGAGACAAAGCCCTTTAGATGCACCGTGCGATGCTGCGACCACAGGTCGAAACCTCTCTTCGAATCCAGCGAACTGGCGCCATACAGTCCGACC
>JAJYKO010001047.1 GCA_021788565.1 Chloroflexota bacterium | reverse complement strand
GGCCTGATGCGCGAACCGCGAAGTCAGGCTCAAGTTGGTGTAGAATTGGCTATTCCTTGAGCGGGGCGGGAGAGATGATACCTCAGGTGGAGTTACATCGGGTCGAACTGGAGATCCTGTGCCGTCGTTTCGGCGTGCGGAGGCTGGAGATCTTCGGGTCGGCGGCGTCCGGCGCGTTTCGAGCCGAAGGGAGCGATCTGGACTTTCTCGTGGAGTTCGAGGGGCGGGATAGTCCTGGTTACGCCGATCGGTACTTCGGGCTGCTGGAGGCTCTGGAGGCAATGTTCGGCCGACCTGTTGACCTGGTGGTCGCTTCCGCAATCACCAACCCGTACTTCCGCGAGGTGATCGAGGAGACGAGGGAGCTGCTGTATGCGACCTGAGGTGAGGAAGTATCTCTTCGACATGGAGCAGGCGGCCAGGCTGATAGCACGCTTTACGAAGGACAGGAGCTTCGCCGACTACGAAGCCGACCCAATGCTGCGGTCGGCCGTGGAGAGACAGTTCGAAGTGATCGGCGAGGCGCTCAGCCAAATGGCCCGCCTTGACGCGACGTCGGCGGACAGGATCTCTGAGCGCCCGCGGATCATAGCGTTCAGGAACATCTTGGCGCACGGATACGCGCAGGTCGACGATCGCCTGGTGTGGGACGTGGTCGAGTCGAAGCTGCCGATGTTGCAGAAAGAGGTGGCCGCGCTGCTGCAGGAGGGGTGAGGCGGTTGGAGAGAGCTGCGAGCAGGCGCAGACTCACCGGTGCTAGAGGCGAGCGGGAACGCGCGACTGAGTTTCGTGAGCTGTGGTCGGCTGTCCTGGAGCCCGGTTACTCCGACGGCAGAGGGCCAGGGCTGTACGACAATCGCTACGACAACGCCGGTGATAGATGACGCGGTCTACATCAACCTACATGTCCGCCCGTTCCGGCATCAACGGGACTTCCTCTAGAACAACCTTGTAGGTTACCATAGCGCCACGAAGTGCTGGCAGGCGGCCCCCCCGCCGAGGCACATCGGCTTCGCCTATT
The DNA here is from genome assembly GCA_021788565.1 of Chloroflexota bacterium. The sequence continues at coordinate 1,796 of JAJYKO010001047.1, read as the reverse complement.
TCTACCTCAGGATAGGAGCCCCAGCAATGTTCAGAACGAAAACCCAAGCCGTACCCAGGCATGCCGACGATACAATGGCAGCCCGTCTTGTCCCCGTGCCGCCACGGAAGGGATCTCTCCCGTCCCTAGCAGCCCTGGAGGATGTCCTCGACTCGGGGACGGTAATCCCCTTTACCAACAGGATTCTGGTGGACCGGGACTACTTCCAGGATGCGCTCGATCAGTTGCAAGCTGAGCTTCCGTCAGCCTTGACCCGGGCCGAGGCGATAGTGCGAGACGAGGAGTCAATCCGCGGTCGAGCCGAGGCTGACGCCAAGAGGATGGTTGCCAGGGCGGAGAGCCAGGTGGCGGCGATGGTGTCGGAAAAGGGGCTGCTAAAGGAGGCGGAGACCGCGAAGGAGCGCATCATCCGGGAGGCGAAGAGCGAGGCTCAGGAGATCACCGAGTCGGCCAGGAAGTACGTGGACGACCTGCTGCGGAAGGCCGAGCGGAGCGCAGAGGACGCCCTCACGGAGCTGCGCAAGGTCACGACCCTGGTCAACACCCGCCCCGGAGCACAACGGTAGCCCGGAGGTGTTGACCTATACCGGGCAGAAGCGGGTCGCCCCCGTGACGGTAGCGAACGACACGTCACGCCCGCCGTGCGATATCGGTAGAGCCCGGGTCATATGCGACCCAGGCTCTACCGGAGGAGATCCCGCCTTGGTCCTGGTATAGGTCACCAGTGGGGGCGCCTGACTGTTAGCGAGACCACCTGGGGCCGAAGCCAGTGCCGTCCTGCGGGCCGAGTTGCCGGCCCATTGGGCCTCGCCCGAAGGCCAGCCCGAGTCCCTGCCCGTCAGCGGGGCGGTTCGGTCCTACCTGGGTCCTATCCACGGATTGGCTGACCCTCGCTTTCATGGTCGCCAGGGCCGCATCTTCCTGAGCCTGAGTCAGGGTGCCTGCCTGTACCCGCGCGTCCAGCACCGACTTGTGGGATCCAAGCATCGTGCTTACCAGAGCGTCTTTGCTCACCCCTTTGTCGGCGGCGATCTGGGCGAGGCTCTTGCCGGCGAGTCTCTCCGCCCTGATCTGGTCGGCGGTCATCCCCAGTAGAGTCGAGATCGGACCCGAAATGGCCTGGTAGCCAAATCCCGCGCCGTAGCCGAATCCCCTTCCTGCCCATCCCGGCTGCTGGCCGGCCGCTGGCGGCCCCTGTGGAGTCGGCGTCGGCGACGCCGCGGACACGGACCCCGCGACTGCGCCGAGCATAACCAGCCCGGCCACTGCTGAAACCATAAGCTTTTTCCCAAACATCTTCGTTGCCTCCTTTTTTGTTTCGAGCCGGCAGCGCTTTTGCTCCGGCCTTCACGGAGAAGAATAGGCTCGTGGTTTGGATATCCGATGCAGGAGATGTGGAGTTCTCGTGTAGATTTCAGGCTGATGTCTCAACGTAGGGAAGGGGAACATACCGTGTAGGGGCGGTTCGCGAACCGCCCGAACCACGTCGTCAGGGATCGATAGTAGGGAGCTCGACGGAGAATCGGCTGCCGGCGTCGGGTTGGCTTTCAGCCCAGACCCGGCCGTCGTGGGCAAGCACCAGCTGTTTGACGATGGCGAGCCCGAGACCGGATCCTCCGCTCTTGCGCGTTCTGGATCGGTCGGCCCGATAGAAGCGGTCGAAAATGTGCGCGAGATCATCAGGGGAGATCCCGATGCCGGTGTCCGCCACCGAGAGAACGGCCATCCCAGCCGCGCTCCTCCCCACCGAGACCGTGATGCTGCCGCCCTCGGGCGTGTAGCGCAGGGCGTTGTCC
>JAJYKO010001046.1 GCA_021788565.1 Chloroflexota bacterium | reverse complement strand
CCAGCGCCGACTCGTCCGTCATGACCCCACGGTTCCCCAGATCGTACCCCGCCGCCTTCGTGGCCGAGAGGAGGCCCTCCAGCACCATCTGGGCGAACTGGCGGTTCTTGGCGCTGAAGGATCGGGCGTTGTCGTAGTAGACGGTGGCGCCGGAGAGGGTCGGGTCGCTGTTGCCGTTGAAGTGTATCGACAGGAACAGCTGTGCCCCGACGTCGTTGGCCAAGTCGACCCTCGCCTCCAGATCGTCGTCGAGATTCACCTTCCCATCCCCCGTCAGGTCCCTCGGAGGGTTGTTCACCTGGGAGTTCGTGGTGCGGGTGAGCTCGACCGGTCTGCCAGCCTGCCTGAGGAGATCGGCCGTCTTCAGTGCCACCGTCAGGTTGAGGTCCTTCTCCACCAGCGGCGGCAGGCCAGGGAAAGCCGAGGAGGCCCCTATCTTGTCCCCTCCATGGCCCGGGTCCAGTACCACCAATCCCTGGCGACCATGGGACTTGGCCAATACGATGTCCTGCGACGTGAGGTCACCGGATGCCGCTGCCACATTTGTCCTCGAGAGACGAGCCGGCTGGTTCACGCCGTTGAAAAACAGGCGGGTGGAGACCAATCCGAAGACGGCGAGGCCGAGTGCAAGGCCGAGAAAGGCATGCAACGAGAGCCCGGGCGAGCGAGCCGCACGGCGAGTTCTGCCCGGACCTGGATCCCTATGCAATCAAATACCGCCCGTACGCTCAGTACTCGCGCGGGAGTCGAACAACGGGAGCCGGACCGCTATGCTCGATGGATCCGGCTCCCGAATAAAGAAGGGGAGGGGAAAGGAGGTGAGCCCGCTTCCCATGTGCTACCGTATCACGCTCCTTCCAGATAGTGGTTAAACAACTGCTATATCTCGGTTAAAGTATTCCTAGAACTTGGGGTGATGGGCACGAGGGCAAGGTCCGCGCGGCCGGCCGCGCTCCCAATATGGATGGAAGAGAAAGCCTTCCTCCAGGACAGTAGACATCCAGTCGTACCTGTCAGTTAGCGCGCGGAACGAGATCTAACGACCCTGAGGGCTGTTCCGAGCGAACCGAGCTCCCACGACCAGTACAACCGCCACGGCGAAGAACGCCAGGGCGTGCTTGAGTTGTGGCTGCGTCGCATCGTGGAACGTCAGGACGTGATACATGTTGGGAATGAGATAGTAAACGCCGCCAAGTACGAAGAGTACTGCCAGGATGAGAGCCAGAGTAAAGACGTTGTTGGACTGCATAGAGACCTTCCCTCTTAGCTTATTATAGATGCGAGCGACGCTGAACCCGGAGGAATACAGTAGATGTCAGACGGGTCGCATCGATCCATGTCAATTTCGCGCATGAGAAACCGTGTCCTGAGATGATAAGCAGCAACGTCGCGAGGATAGTGCCCACTCTCCGCGCGGGGTCCGTGGGTGCCATTCTACAGGCCGAATCGAGCGCAATCAAACACCTAATACGATCCAGTGAGTCGTGCCCATCGCTTGGGGAAAACCGCGGAATCTGCTAAATCTGCCGTAGCCAAAGCTACCGTACTTGTACGGTACGACGAGACAAGGACGAACATCGGAGCATGGTTGAGGCCGTTGGGCAAGTCAATGGTTCTTCGGCAGCGGGTCAGGCCAGGAATGTTGCGCGGGCGTCTCGTCCCTCGATTCTATTCGTACCGCAGCGCGTCGATGGGATTGAGAGAAGCCGCCCGGTTGGCCGGGTACATGCCGAAGAAGATCCCGATGGCCGCTGAGACCCCGAAGGCGAGCAGGACCGCGTCAGGAGCGACCACCGCGTGGATAGCCTGGCCACCCATGTTGATCCCCCCGATGAAGTGCGCGATGGCGGCGCCGATCGCCACTCCTATCGCGCCTCCCACAACACTCACTACCACCGCCTCGACGAGGAACTGCACCAGGATATCCCTCTTCTTCGCCCCCACGGCCTTCCTGATCCCTATCTCCCTGGTCCTCTCGGTGACCGATACCAGCATGATGTTCATGATACCAATCCCGCCGACCACGAGGGATATCCCCGCGATGGCTCCCAGGAGCATGGTCATGACCCCGGTCACCTGGTTGGCGGCGGCCAGGAGATCATCCTGGCTCCTGATCGTGAAGTCATCCTGGACGACGCGATGGCGCTGGTCCAGGAGTGCCCCGATAGCCTGGACGGCGGTGGCCGTGGTCGTCTTGTCCGATTTCGTCAGCTGCACGTAGATCGTGTTGACGTTGTGACCACCTCCGGCGGTCCGCTGCATCTGCACCCTCTGCAGAAGGGTAGTGAGAGGGATCAGGATCTGGTCGTCCTGGTTGCCCATGGCCTGCGATCCTTTGGACTCCAACACTCCCACTACCTGGAGTCTGAGCCTCCGGTTGTCGTGAAAGCCAATGGTGATAGCCTGTCCAAGTGGGTCGCCATATGGGAATAGCTCCGCTGCCACGTTGCTCCCGAGTAGCGCCACTAGAGACCTGCCGTCCAGTTGTGCCTGCGTGATGAACTGCCCTTCGGAGACAGGCCAGTTGCGCACGTACTCGTAGGCGGGGGTGACCCCGGCGATCCGGGTGAAGATGTTATTGCCCCCCACTATTATCTGCCCGAACGAGTCGCCCTCCGGGGCCACGCCTGTTACCTCGGGGATAGCACCTGGCGCGTCGATCGCCTGTGCGTCCTCTAGCGTGAGGGTAGGCCGGGTTCCGGCTGCCTGTCGCACCCCGCCCTGCTGGGAAGCCCCAGGGGTGATGAAGAGGAGGTTGGTGCCCATCCCGTTGATCTTGGCATCAATGGTCTCCTGGGCGCCCCGTCCTATCGACATC
>JAJYKO010001045.1 GCA_021788565.1 Chloroflexota bacterium | reverse complement strand
GACGATCTTCGAGCCCACTGGAACGGTGGCGGCGTGCGACTGGCTCGTGGGACATTCCGATGGAGGGGACGTGGTGCTGGCGTCTGTCGAGACCGGCAATTACCTCGCTGGAAGGATCCGCGGGAGGGTGATGTTAGGCCACGGGGCGGGCACTTTGGACGAGCCCGCTAAGGAAGCGATGGTACGAAGCTTCTTTCTCCCAGCCACGACTCCCCGGCTACGGCGGCAGATAGTCTCGTCGCAGCGGGTTACCCTGGTGTTCGTGGGAGAACGGGAGCGGGCGCTGGGAGCCGAACCCCTTCGGGCGGAGGATGGCTTCCAACTGGCCTACGATGCCGCCGGGGTACAGATCTACCGAGTGGACCTCACGAAGACGCTCTCCACCGGCCCCTGAAACACCTTTTTCCATTCGCCGCTGGCTGTGAGCAGTGTGGCGAGGGCGCTATTCTTGTCGATCAGCATCACTTGAACGTTGTATTTGGCCAGCACGTCCTTCCAATCTGGCTTGATGTTGTAGACATTCCGATAATCCTTGATGAGCCGGTCCCCATACATGTCGATCCTGCCGTCCACGAATACCCGCCTTGAAGGGTAGAAGCTCCATATCACGAAGCCTCCCCACTGGTACGAGTTGAACAGGTTTCCATCCAAGCCCGCCTGCTTTATGTACTGGATACCTGCCGCGGGGTAGTCGGTCAAGAGCGGTTCACGTCCAAGCTGAGCCTTGTCGGACAGGAACAGCGTGGACGCCATGGCCATGAGACAGACCGGAAGGAGGAGCCAGTTCAGCTTTGAGTAGCGCTGAGTCCTCAGTGCGGAGTGCTGAGAATAGGGTTCCGAGTTCTGAGTTCTGAGTTCTGAGACTCCCCGTCGCCTGACCCCCGTCAGCCGCGAGGCGATGAAGGGGCCGGCCGCTATGGCGAAGAAGGCGATCACCCGAACAGATTGCAGGGTCATAGCGGTCAGCACAAGCACGGGTAAGGTTAGTGCCCAGTTCTGAGGCGCTCGTCCGCGTATCACCATCAGCAACAGAATGGCGGCCCCGAAGATGAAGAAGTAGTAGTTGTGGAAGTTGGGGGATTGCCACTCGGTGACGAACTTCATCGAGGCATTCTGAGTTCCTGAATACTGGAGAGGGTAGAGGAGAATGCGGGGACCCTGCGGGTTCACCACAGTGGCAGCCAGTGTTGCTGCTGTAACGAGCAGGTAGCTCCGCAGCGGCGGGTTCTGGGTTCTGGGTTCTGAGTTCTGGGTTCTCTCTTCCTCTCCCCCCCTCCCCGTCACCCCGTCACCCCATCTCCCCGTCACTCGGTTGACAGCCTCCCCGACGATGAAGAGTCCCAGCAACAGCAAGCCCATGATGTAACCCGCGTGGACGTTCACCCATACGAGCATGATGGCCGGCATCAGCCAGATGGCTCGACTTGGCGCGCGCCTGAATCGGAGCAGCAGGTACAGGTAGATTGCGAAGAATGGGTAAGAGAATATCTGGGGGCGTACGTTCCAGCTTGCTATTGACATAACGGCCATCCAGACCGTGATCAATGTGGATGCGATTACACCCGCGTCGAGCAACCTCAGCGTGCGGAATACCATCCAATAGGCGAGGGTGATCAGGGCTGCGAAGATGACCACATCCGCGACGTATCCCCAGGTATTGTAAAGGAGGTACATCACTATTTCTGCCAGCCATTCGTGGGCCACCCATGGCTGTCCGGCAGCCGTGTACGAGAAGATGTCGACGGTGGGTATGCTTCTAGTCGCGAGGATGTAGCGTCCGGTAGTCAGGTGCCACCAGAGATCGGGGTCCGTCGGTTCGAAGAAGTTCAGAACGAAGATTCCGGCGAAGAGCACGACCTGCAGCAACGAGCGAGTTGACAGTGCCCACCTTGAGGACTGAAGACTGAGGACTGAGGACTGAGAAGCTGTTGGGTGCTGGGTGTCGGGCAATCGGTTCTGAGGACCAAGTAGTGTATCCATTTCGTGCTCCTGATCCAGACGCTGGTCAATCTTTGCTCAGTCCTCGGTCCTGAGTCCTGAGTCCTGGTCACAGGTCCCTCGCGACAGCTATCCCCCACACCCCGGAACAGCCAGCCTCGCTCAACGCACGCGCGCATTCCTCCATGGTTGCTCCGGTGGTGCAGACGTCATCCACCACTCCCACCCTTTGACCATGGAGCGCCAGTCCCTCCACGCACGCGAAAGCCCCCCGGACGTTGGCCCATCGGGCTGTAGCCTTCAGCCCAGCCTGTGCTATCGTCTCTTTTCTTCGTTCCAGGCAGTTGGCGACGGGAATCCCCAACTGCTCACCCAGTTCGTGCGCCAGCAGTTCTGATTGATTGTACCCACGATCGGCCAGCCGTCGTGGGTGCAGGGGTACCGGAGTTAACAGGTGTAGCTGAAGGGGCCTCCGCCTCAGTTCTGTTGCCAGCAGCGTGGCCAAGGGGCGAGCCAGCGTGCGGCGGTGACGGTACTTTAAGCCGTGGATCGCCTTTCGCGCAACACCATCATACACGCAGGCGGTGCGGATGCCGCTGAGCGGGCCGTCGTAGCTCTGACATGTCTGGCAAAGACTGCCCAGCCTGGACGGGCGGCCGCAGCGTGGGCACGAGTCGACATCGAGAGGACGCATCGTGGAGGCGCAGTGTGCACACAGGTCCACCCCACGAAGACCGCAGCCAGCGCATCGAGATGGAAAGATCGTGTCCAGCAGCCGGCGGAACTCAATCCTCAAAGGCAATTCTGTCGCCCACTTGAGTGCCGGTGCTCCGAATGGTGCCCGCTGGAAGTTCCAGTACCGCATGAGCCTTGAAAACGT
>JAJYKO010000045.1 GCA_021788565.1 Chloroflexota bacterium | reverse complement strand
ACTCGTTGAGGTATCAAGGCGGGACTACCTGTGTGAATTTCGATGCGTAATTACTGCCAAATCCGTCAATCCGCCCCAATTGGTTGAGACAACTCGCGCTCTGGGCCAGATGTCACACTATCCAAGATCAGTGCCAGTATGCCGGGGATGGGCGTGGTTACTTGCCGACGCAGAAGTGGGAGAAGATGGTCTGGAGGAGGTCTTCGGTGGCCGTCTCACCGGTGATCTCACCAAGGGCATCTACGGCGAGGCGGACGTCGGAGGCGGTGCAGTCCGCGGGGAGGCCAGCATCGAGGCTGGCAAGGGCGTCCCTGATATGGGAGGCGGCGCGGGAGAGGGCCGCCTTGTGGCGAGGACTGGAGACGAGAAGTTCGTCGCTCTGGACAACACCGCCGGAGAAGACCGCATCGAGGACGGCACGGCGCAGGTCGTCTAGACCGGCCTCGGAGAGGGCGGAGGTAGGCACCACGCGGGCGCCGGGGACAAGCCGCTCCAGGTCGTCGCGGGGGGCGGCGGGGGGAAGGTCCGACTTGTTGGCGACGACAATGGCGGGCTTGCCTGCGAGGGAGGCGGCGATCCCCAGATCGGCCGGCTGCAGGGGCTCGGAGGCGTCCACGACGAGGAGACAGAGGTCGGCCTCTGCCATGGCGCGTTGGCTTCGCTCGATGCCGAGGCGCTCCACCGGATCGCGCGACTCGCCGATGCCGGCGGTGTCCACCAGGCAGACGGGGACGCCGGAGAAGTTGGCGTACTCCTCCAGGGTGTCGCGGGTAGTGCCGGGAATCTCGGTGACGATGGCCCTGTCGGTGCGGAGGAGGGCGTTAAGCAGCGAGGACTTGCCGGCATTGGGTCTGCCAAGAATGGTAACGCGAAGGCCCTGCCGCGAGATGATGCCCTGGTCGGCGTTGGCGAGGAGGGCATCCATGGTCTCGAGGGCGGCGGCGAGGGGACCGGCGATGTCCTCCGGGGGGATGTCGTCCTCAGAGAAGTCGATGGTGGCCTCCAGGTAGGCGAGAACCCGGAGGAGCCGCTGACGGGCGGAGCGGACCTCTCGGGAGAGCTGTCCGTTGAGGCCCTTCATGGCGAGGGAGAGTCCACGATCGGTGCGGGCACGGATCACGTCTGCCACGGCCTCGGCCTGCGCGAGGTCGACACGTCCGTTGAGGTAGGCGCGCATGGTGAACTCGCCCGGCAGGGCGAGCCTGGCGCCGGCCTGGAGGACGGCGAAGAGCACTCGCTGGACGGGGAGGGGGCCGCCGTGGCAGTGGATCTCGACGACGTCCTCGCGGGTATAGGAGCGGGGTGCGAGCATGCAGATGGCGATGGCTTCGTCGAGGACGGCTCCGGTCGCGGGGTCGACGGCGCGGCCGTAGTAGACGCGGTGGGAGTCGAACTGCGTACAATCCGTGTCCGGGTCAAAGTCTCGGCCGGCGGACCGGAAGACGCGGCAGAGCAGGGGGAGGGCACTGGGTCCGCTGATGCGGACGATGCCGATGCCGGAGTCCCCGATGGCCGTGGAGATAGCCGCGATGGTGTCGTCGTACATGGGGACATTGTACCAGGGGACGGGGGCCGGGGGTCAGGGGATGGTTCGTGCCTGTAGTAGCGTCGGGGCTTGTCCCCGACGGGTCCACGTCCGTACGCGATCCTGTCCTCGACGTGGTACCCGTCGCCCACTAGGGGCGACGCTACAAGGGACGAGGCTACCCGTCGCCCACGAGGGGCGACGCTACGGGACGCTGCGCCGTTGCGGGCGTTGCGGGTCGGGGAAGGCGTACATATAATGCGGCCAGTTTGCCCCGATGAGACGGGTATTTTCGTGGAGGAGAGTCTCGGTGAACAAGAATCTGTTGAAGGAGAAGATCCAGGCTGGGGGCGCGGTGGTTGGGCCGATAATGGGGTTCAACGCGCCGTTCCTGGCGGAGATCTTCGCCTACGCGGGCTTCGATTTCGTGGTGTTCGACGCCGAGCACGGTCCGCTGAATGAGGAGAGCTGCGAGAACCTGGTGAGGGCGGCGGAGGCAGCGGGGATTCAGCCGATTATCCGCTGTCCGCAGAACGTGCCGCAGGTGATCCTGCGGTTCGTGGATACAGGTGCGGTGGGGATACACATCCCGCAGATCAACACGGCGGAGGACGCGCGGACGGCGGTGCGGTCGGTGAAGTTCCATCCGCTGGGTCAGCGGGGTCTGGCTGGGACGAGGGCGCACGGTTACGGACTGGCGGGTCCGTTGACCGAGCAGGTGAAGGTATCGAACCAGGAGTCGATGATCATCGCGCACATCGAGAACATCCAGGCAGTACGCAACTTGAAGGATCTGCTGGCCGTGGATGGGATCGACGTGTACTTCATAGGGACGTCGGACCTATCGCACTCGATGGGGATACCGGCGGAGTACAACAATCCAGAGCTGCTGGCAGTGGTGGACGAGACGATCAAGGAAATCAGGGCAGCCGGAAGGGTGGCTGGCCTGATCGCGCGGAACGCGGACGACGCGCGGGCGGCGATAGACAACGGCGTTCAGTACGTGCTGATTGGGGCAACGGGATTGATCATGTCGGGCTCGAAGGGGTTCGTGCAGCAGGTAAGGGCGTAGGGTGTGGAAGGGGCGTATGGCAAGACACAGGGCGTATGCAAGACGCCCCTACGCCTCATGCGAGCCCGTTTCGGTTCGCAGGATGTAGGGAAGGCAGAGGGCGTAGGCAAGGCGCTCGTGCGGGTGTTGGGAGCGCATAGTGGCTATGAATATCGTTCGGTTGCTCTTCTGGAAAGAGGATAGAAGGGATGATTAGGGTGACGATTCGTAGTGGGCGTCTTGCATACGCCCACTCATCGTCCTGGTGCTCAAGGTGTTTGAGGAAGCCGACAGGATCAAGCGCCGCCGCTCTTTGCGCCTTCTCGAATACGACTACTCTCAAGCAGGTGCCTATTTCCTGACCATCTGCGTGAACGACCGGAAGCCCCTGTTTGGTGAGATCGTTGGGAAGCAGATGGTGCTCAACGACCTGGGGAGAATCGTAGAGTCTAACTGGCTGCGGACTCCGATGATCAGGCCGCAGGTCCAGTTGGACGGATACGTGATTATGCCGAACCACATGCACGGCATAGTGGTGATTGATGGGGAGGAGATCGGGAAGAGCCGCCCAAGGTCGGTAAGAGGCGATGTGCAGGACACGGGGCGTATGCAAGACGCCCCTACGAGTGGTGCGCGGCGAGGGTTTCGTGCGCCATCGCAGACCGTCGGCGCGGTCGTGCGGGGGTTCAAGGGGGCAACGACGAGCCAGATTGCCAAGATACTCCGCCGGGGGGACTTCGCGGTGTGGCAGCGCAACTACTATGATCACGTCATCAGGGACGAAGGCGACCTCCAACGCATTCGTGAGTACATCGAAAACAATCCAGCCAGGTGGGCCGAGGACGTTTTGAATCCAGAGAAGGGGTAGGCGTCCAACACGCGCGGCGGCATGCGTGGCTGTCAGGTTCAGGGGACGAAGGGCGTATGCAAGACACACGGCGTGTGCAAGACACCCCTACGGGCTGACGGTTTCCGGGTAAAGACGGACCTCGGTGGTGGGACGGAGGCGGGCGATGAGGGTGTCTATGTCGGTGCCAGCAGGGTCCGTCCAAGTGGGGTACAGGTCGCGAAGGGGCAGCAGGACGAAGAGGCGCTCCGGCATCCTGGGATGCGGGATGGTGATGGTATCGTCCGCAAGCCGGAGGTCGTCGTAAAGCAGGACGTCCACGTCTATCTCGCGCGGCCCCCATCGGAAGGTGGGCGTCCGGCCAACTGTGGCCTCCACACCCTTGGCCGCCGTGAGCAGTTCGTGGGGGGAGAGGTCGGTGGATATCCGCAGTGCGGTGTTCAGGAACCAGGGCTGCTCCTTCACACCCACAGGTTCGGTCTCGTAGAGTCCGCCAGCCGCCTCCACGGAGATACCGGGGGTGGAGGCGAGAAGGTTCGCCGCTCGGCGGAGGTTCGCCAGGCGATCCCCGACGTTGGAACCGAGCCCCAGGTAAGCCATGGCGGCGCTCATACGCGAGCCCCCGGGACACCGGTGATGATGGACATGAACTCGTTGCGGGTGGCGAGGTTGCTGCGGAAGATGCCGCGGTTGGCTGATGTGACGACCTTGCTGCCTGGCTTCTTCACGCCGCGCATGGTCATGCAGAGGTGCTCGGCCTCCATTATCACGGCGACCCCTCGGGGCTTGAGCACGTCCATGATAGCGTCGGCGATCTGGCTGGTGAGCCGCTCCTGCACCTGGGGTCGCTTGGCGAAGACATCCACGGCCCTGGCAAGTTTGCTGATGCCGACGACGCGGCCCTTGGGGATGTAGCCGACGTGGGCGACGCCGTGGAACGGCAGGAGGTGATGCTCGCACATGGAGAAGAAGGGGATGTCGCGGACGATCACCATCTCCTCGTGTCCTTCTTCGAATCCGACCGAGAGAATCTCATAGGGATCCTGGTCCATGCCGGCGAATATCTCGCGGTACATCTCGGCGATGCGCCGTGGGGTGCCCTCCAGGCCTTCCCTGTTGGGATTTTCGCCAATAGCCACAAGCAGCTTGCGGACGGCCTCCGCAACCGCGTCATTGTCAACCACGTGTGATACCTCTCTCCTCCAAGTAAGTCGATCAGCCAGGGTGCCGGCAGGGGCGCCGGCCCCTACGGTTGTTGGGTCACGTCGGGCGGCAGCGGGACGTTGTCGATGAGGCGGGTGCGGCCAATACTGGCAGCGACGGCGACCAGCGCCGGACGGTCGATCCGATCCAACTCTTCCAGGGTCTCTGCATCAGAGACAGTGACGTAATCCGTCCGCGCGAGCGGCTCGGCCGCCAACACTCGCCGCACGGCCGACCGCAACGTCTCGGCGTCCCGCTCGCCCGCCTGGTAAAGGTCCCTCGCCAGGAACAGCCCCCTGGAGAGTGCAAGCGCAGCCTGCTGCTCCTCCCCGTTCAGATAGACGTTCCGGCTGCTCAGCGCGAGGCCGTCCTCCACGCGGACGGTCGGCACGACGACGATCTCGTGCCGGAAGTTCAGGTCCCTGACCATCCGCTTGATCACGACTACTTGCTGGGCATCCTTCTGCCCGAAATAAGCGTGATCGGCCGGGACGATGTTGAACAGCTTGGCCACGACCGTAGCCACTCCCCGGAAATGCCCCGGCCGGGAGGCGCCCTCCAACCTCTCGGAAAGGCCTTCGACCGTCACGTAGCTGCTGAATCCCTCGGGGTACATCTCTGAAGCGTCTGGGATGAAAACCAGGTCCACGCCAGCCTGTTGCAGCAGCGCCAGGTCCCGATCGAGGTCCCGGGGATAGGTCGCCAGGTCCTCGTTGGGGCCGAACTGGGTCGGGTTGACGAAGATTGTGACCACTACTACATGGTTCTCGGCCCGCGCCCTGCTGACGAGCGCCATATGCCCGGCGTGCAGGAACCCCATGGTGGGGACCAATCCAACGGAGCCGCGGAGTCTCCCCAGGGTGCTCCGCATCTCCGCGACAGTACGGATTTGTCTTATCGTGTCGATCTCGCGGTCGAGCCGCCGACCGCCTTCTCCTTCATCAACCTGGAAACCTGATCCAGGATCTCGTGAGCCACCTCCAGCTTTGGAGCCAGCTTCACCTCGACCTCATTACCCTCAGAGTCTATCATGACCACTTCATTATAATCGCTGCCAAAAACCGTGCCTTTGGAGTCGACGCGGTTGGCGACGATCAGATCCAGCTTCTTGCGCGACAGCTTCTCGCGAGCCCGCTCCACGAGCCGGTCGCTCTCCGCGGCGAACCCCACCCTAACCGGGCGTTTGCCGCCGTCCTGTGCGGCCGTCTCGGCCAATATGTCAGGGTTGGGGACCAGGGTGAGCTGAAGGCCGCTTTCACCACGCTTGATCTTCTGCTCCGCCGTTCGGTCCACCCTGAAATCGGCCACGGCGGCCGCCATCACGAGCGCGTCAATCAGGCCAATCCTGGAGAGCACGGCGGCCCGCATCTCCTCGGCCGTCGTCACCGGCACGTACTCGACCCCCGAGGGTCGTCTGATGGAGGTGGGAGCGGAGACCAACGTGACCCTTGCACCCCTCTCCAACGCTGCCTCAGCTATAGAGTAACCCATTTTGCCCGAGGAGCGGTTGGTGATCACGCGAACGGGGTCGATGGGCTCCTGGGTGCCGCCAGCCGTGACGAGAATGCTGGTCCCCACGAGGTCGCCGGACTGCCCGAGCACCCACCGAATTCGGTCCATAATCTCTTCCAGGCCGGCGAGCCTGCCGCGGCCGGTGAGGCCCGACGCAAGCCGCCCCATCTCCGGCTCCACCACGACCACGCCACGCTCGCGCAGCTTCGCCACGTTCTCCTGGGTCGCGGGGCTCTCGTACATGTCGGCATCCATGGCCGGGGCCACGACGATGGGGCAGCGGGCGGCCAGGACGGTGGTGGAGAGAAGGTCGTCCGCGAGGCCATGGGCCACCTTGGCGATGGTGTTGGCGGTGGCCGGCGCAATTACAAGCAGGTCGGCGCTCACTCCCAGGGAGACGTGGGTTATCTCCATGTCCTCGACGAGTCGGAACATATCAACGTGGACAGGCCGATGGGTAAGGCTCTGGAAAGTGAGGGGCAGAATCAGCCGCGTGGCGGACTCGGTCATGATGACATCCACCTGGGCGTTCGCCTGAGTGAGGGTACTGGCAAGATAGGCAGCCTTGTAGGCAGCGATACTGCCCGTGACGCCCAGGATTATTCTCTTGCCCGCGAGCACCGATCTCATGCAGCCTCCAGCTATTAGCTATTAGCTACGTTCAGGTCGTACATCATCTGAAGGCCCCTGAGGGTGATGGCCTTGTCGACGAACTGCACCGCGGGCACTTCCGCGGCGATCAGGTTGCAGAAGCCGCCAGTCGCAATCACCTTGGGCTCGCCATCCATTTCGGCCACGATGCGGCGCACCATTCCCTCCACCATCGCCGCGTGCCCCAGGACGATGCCAGATTGCATCGCGGTGAGTGTGTCCTTACCAATGGCCCGCGGCGGCCTGGTCATGTCCACTCTCGGCAGTCTCGCCGTGGCCCGCGACAACGCCTCCACGGAAGACAGGAGCCCAGGCGCTATGGCGCCGCCCAGGTACACGGCATCCGCTGAAACCACGTCGAACGTGGTGGCGGTCCCCAGATCGATCACCAGAGCTGGGCCGCCGTAGATACGGTGGGCAGCCAGGGCGTTCACCACGCGGTCCGCACCGACCTCCTTCGGGCTGTCGATGCCGATGGTGACCCCCAACTTGATGCCGGGCCCAACTACAAGTATCCTGGCCTTCGTGTACTTCTCGACCATCTCCTGGAGGTTGGCGGTGACCTTGGGGACAACGCTGGCGATGATGGCAGCGTCGATGCCCGCCAAGCTCAGACCGGAGTGACTCATCAGGCTGGAAAGCAGGACGGCGTATTCGTCGGGCATGGAGTGAGCATTGGTAGCCAGTCGCCAGTCCGCGATCAACTGGTCGCCGTGAAACACCCCTATCACGATGTTCGTGTTGCCCACGTCCATGGCCAGTAAGAGATGACCCGACCGGTTCTTGAGCGCCATCGTAAGACTCCTTCTCGGGAGTGGATGCTCTACTGCCAGTATAGCAGGCCGATCAGGCGGCTGGCGACTGGACACACACCCCCCATCGCACACCGATATTGACACCACCGATGCAGAATCGTACAGTAATCGTAGGATACCTTTTTGATGATCGATCCTAGTGTGCGGAGGTGTACTTATTAGGTCGTTCGGACATTGAGGTCCGAATCTTGCTTGTCGCTAAGTCCGGTGTTTTGTGCATCGGACCGCCTCTATCGCGGAGGCATGGGTCGTCGCCGACCAATACCCAGCGCCGCGCCTTCCTTCGATGCCCGGTGTAGGGCTCTTTAAGCCCGTCCCAGGGTAGTTGAGGAAGGCCGTTTTATTCAAGTGGGGAACTTGGGGTTTCCCAATCGGCGTCTGTTGTCGGCAGAAGGGGTGGACGACGCTCCAGGCCAAGCGGCCCCTCAAGGACCGACTATTCGTGAAGAGGTGTGATGGTAATGTCTTTTCGGTCCATTCGCGCTCCATGGTTCCTCGCAGTACTCCTCGGCATCACCATGGCTGCCACAGCATGCAGTGGAGCGACGTCCTCGCCCGCGGCTAGTCCCACGAAGGCGCCCGCGGCAGCACCCACGCAAGCGGCAGCGCCCACGACGGCTCCAACTCAAGCGGCGGCAGGTGCGGCCGCTGCCGCGACTAGCGCACCTTCGGGCACTACCCAGAAGTTCGACGGCACGATTCTGATCGGCGACTCCACGTCGTTGACCGGATCGCTGGCTGTGGAAGCCGGGTTGACCCTCAACGGCGCCAAGCTCGCAATCGATCAGTACAACAAAGCGGGCGGCGTTCTCGTCGGTGGGAAGCACTATCAACTGGTGCTCAAGACCTACGACGACGAAAGCAAGTCCGACACCACCGTGCAGCTCATCCAGAAACTGATCACCCAGGACCACGTACAGTTCCTGCTCTCGCCCTATAGCTCGGGCCAGGTGCAGGCCGGTGCCCCCATCGCAGAGAAGTACAAGACGATCATGATCAACGACGGCGGGGCAGCCGACTCCCTGTTCACCCGTGGCTTCAAGTACATGTTTACGGACAACGTTCTGGCAAGTCACTACCTTTACTCGACCATAGACATGGCGCTGGCGCAGAACCCGCCGGTCAAGAAGATCGCGCTGATCGGGGCCAACGACGTGTTCTCAACAACCGTGTTGAAGGGTGCGGAGGCTTACGCGAAGTCCAAGGGGCTAGACGTAGTGTATACGACAACCTACCCACCTACCACCCAGGACCTATCGACCATCCTAACGGCGGTAAAGCAGGCCCAGCCCGACGCCCTCTTCGGGTCCGGCCACTTCGAGGACGCCATTCTGACGGTGCGGCAGGCCAAGCAGCTCGGCGTGAACGTGAAGATGATGGGCTTCACCGTCGGCCCCTCGACGCCTGACTTCGCTAACTCGTTGGGCGCCGATGCAAACTACGTACTCGGGCCGGTGAGCTGGTCGCCGCAGCAGAAGAACACGAGCGACGATATCTTCAAATCGTCGGCGAACTTCGCGGCGCTTTACAAGGCAAAGTTCAATCAGGATCCGGACTATCACTCCGCGCAGGGAGGTGCCGGCGTAGTGGCGCTAGTCACGGCGATCCAAAACGCCAACTCCCTGGATACAGCGAAGGTGCAGCAGGCGCTGGTGAACCTGAACGTGAAGAGCTTCTGGGGTCAACTCAAGTTCAACGCGCAGGGAGTCACGGCAGCCCAAAACGACGTCGTGGAGCAGATCCAAAACAAGACGCACGTGCTTGTGTGGCCGACGGACGTCGCGGCCGGCAAGTTGCAGTACCCGATGCCCGCGTGGAACAAGCGGTAAGTAGCGGCGGGCCGGCGGCTCTGACGAACCCTACGACATTTGTGGGGGCCGTCAGAGCCGTCGGCCCATTGTGTAACGAGGATAAATGATGTTCTTCGCTCAAGCGGTGATCAACGGCGTGCTACTGGGCGGCATTTTCGCCTGCGTGGCGCTAGGGTTCTCCATAATCTGGGGCGTTCTGAACGTTATCAACATCGCCCACGGTTCGCTGGTGATGCTGTCCGCGTTCGAGGCTTACTACCTTTACCACATCTTTGGGATTGACCCCCTCGTCTCACTGCCGATCTGTATGATCACGATGTTCGGCTTCGGCTACCTCGTGCAAAAGCTGCTCATCAACCGGGTGGTTCGCGCACCGATGTTGATGACGTTGCTGATGACCTTTGGACTGCAGATTCTCTTCATTAACGTCGGCATCCTGCTATTCTCACCGAACTACCGGATGTCGAATCCACCGTACGCGAGCATGAGCATCCAGGCCGGCCCACTTCTGCTGCCAGTAATCGGGCTGATAACCTTCGTGGTCGCTATAGTGCTGACCGCGGCACTCAGTCTCTTCATGTCCCGGACCCGGACCGGCAACGCAATTCGGGCCGTGGGCATGGACGTGGAGGCTGCCCAGCTGATGGGAGTAAGCATCGGGCGGGTTTACGCATTGACGTACGCCATTGGAGCAGCACTAGCGGGTGCAGCCGGCGCCCTCGTATCGACGGCGTACGCGATCTCTCCCAACAGTACAGCGGAGAGTTACCTGCTCACCGGCTTCGTCATCTGCACCCTTGGCGGGCTCGGTAGTGTCCCGGGCGCGCTGGCTGGTGCAATGGCTTACGGGATCATCGAGAACCTGGCCGCGGCCACTCTGGGTCCCGGCTACGAGAACGTTGCCGCATTCGCAGTGCTGATCCTGGTTCTGATCGTTCGCCCGACCGGAATGTTCGGCAACCCCAGGGCGGTGTCACATGTCACCTTCTAGCCGGCCGGAAGAGGACGCTCTCCTCAGCACGCTAACGGGCGCCACCGCGGAGAAGACTGCCGGCAAGGCGGCGCAGGGCCGCGTCGTCACCATGACTCAGAGACCGGTGGTGAGAATAGCCTTCGCGCTGGTCGCGGTCATACTGCTCAGCGCACCTTTCTGGTCGGGAGATTACATAGTCCGCGTCCTCAGCCTGATTTTTCTGTACGCGGCTATGGCCCAAGGGTGGAACCTCATCTCTGGATATACCGGCTACCCAGCTTTCGGGCAGGCTGTGTTCTATGGGATCGGCGCATACACAACTGGGCTCGCGATGAACAACCTGGGACTGCCATTCGTGCCGGCGCTCATTCTTAGCGCGGCCGTTGGGGCAGTATATGCCGCGCTCTGGGGCATCCCAGTCTTGCGGCTTCAAGGGCATTACTTCGCTATCGCCACTCTGGCCATAAGCGAGGCCACGCGAGACATCATCGCCAACGCCAGTTGGACAGGAGGTCCAAGCGGGATCGGACTGCCCATCTACAACAACTACCAGGTGTTCTACTACGCCCTGCTGGCGCTCATGGTAGCCTCGACCCTCTTCATCTGGTGGGTAAGCCGCTCTCGCTTCGGATACGCGCTGTTGGCCATTCGAGAGAACGAAGACGCGGCCCGAATAATGGGCATCAACACCACGGTGTACAAGGTGACCGCGTTCGCCCTGTCCGGGATGATCACCGCCCTCGCCGGCGCCATTTACGCCTACTGGATTTCATTCATAGATCCGTACAGTCTTTTCGACTCTTCCGTGACGATTCAGATGATCATAATGGCGACCCTGGGGGGACCTGGGACAGTTCTGGGTCCGGTGATCGGAGCCTTCGTGCTGGAGGGCGTGACCGACTACCTGTGGCAGAACTTCTTGTATCTGCACACCGCGTTCCTGGGTCTAGCCATCATCCTGATCGTTATTTTCTTGCCTCGGGGGGTGATGGACTTCATGACCGGCAGGCGGCGCATCAGCTGGCACACCTTCCTCGCAAATGCTCGAAGGTACCGGGTGTAAATGATGGCCATACTCGAGTTACGTAATGTCACCAAACGCTTCGGCGGACTGACTGCCGTAGACAACGTATCCCTATCGGTTCAGGAGGGTGAGATCCTCGGTCTGATCGGTCCCAACGGGGCGGGCAAGACGACCCTCGTGAACGTGATCACAGGAGCAGACTCGCTAACGAAGGGGGAAGTCATCTTCGAGGATCAGCAGATTGGTCACAAGCCAGCCCATCAGCGAGGCAGGATGGGGCTGGCGCGTACCTTCCAGGTCACGAAGCCCTTCCGCAGTCTCACCGTTCGGGAGAACGTGGCGGTGGGCGCGATGTTCGGGGCGGGCGGAGGGAAACGCAGCTCGGCCGAGGCCTTCCGTCGGGCAGATGAGCTTCTGGAATTCGTGGGTTTCTCGGAGCGTGCCGACCAAAAGGCAGAGGAGATCACCCTGGCCGACCAGAAGCGCCTGGAATTGGCCAAGGCGCTGGCGATGGATCCGAAGCTGTTGATGCTCGATGAGGTGATGGCAGGTCTGAACCCGAGGGAGACCCAGGAGGCGATGCAGCTAATAAGGGAGGTGCATCAGTCCGGTGTGACCCTCCTGGTGATTGAGCACATCATGAAAGCCGTGATGGGGATATCTACTCGGATCGTGGTTCTGAACCTGGGCCGCCTCCTGGCAGAGGGAACCCCGGAGGAGATCGTTCAAGACGAGAAGGTGATCGGGGCGTACCTGGGCGAGCGGTACGCCAAGAAGAAGGCGGAACATGACTGATCTGCTACAGGTGCAGAACCTGTCGGCCGGCTACGGCGAAGTCCAGGTTCTGTGGGACGTGAATCTCAGCATTGCCCCAGGGGAGCTGGCGGCGCTGATCGGGTCCAACGGAGCCGGCAAGTCAACCTTTCTACGAGTGCTATCCGGATTGTTGCCGCCGATGCAAGGAAAGGTGACCTTCGAGGGGCAGGACATCACGCACTGGCCACCGGATGCGGTGGTCGGGGCAGGCGTAGTCCAGGTGCCGCAGGGGCGGCATCTCTTCCAGGGACTTACAGTGAGAGAGAACCTGATGATGGGAGCCTTCAGCCGGCAGGACAGGGCTGAGGTCCCCCATGATCTGGTGCGAGTGTTCGATCTGTTTCCGATCCTGAAGGAGCGAGCCGGTCAGGCGGCCGGTTCGCTCTCCGGCGGCGAGCAACAGATGTGCGCTATTGGGAGGGCGCTCATGAGCCGCCCGAAGTTGCTGCTGGTAGACGAGCTGTCTATGGGCCTATCGCCGGTGGCGGTGGACAGGTTGTTCGAGGTGATCGACCGGATCCACGCCGAGGGCACGACCACGTTGATCGTCGAGCAGGACGTGCAGGTGGCGCTGGAGCACGCCGATCGGGGGTACGTTCTCGAGAACGGCCGCGTGGCGCTGACCGGTCCGTCGGCCGAGTTGCTCCGCAGCTCCGAAATTCAGAGGGCATACCTCGGGATTTGAGGCAGGACGGTCGTTCCGTAGCCGCGGGCTTCACGCCCGCGCGTCCTCGTGGGGGGGGGTGCACCATCCTCCCCAGCGGGTACGCGCAGGCTAAAGCCTGCGGCTACAACGTTCTAGCGGATGTGGCCTGCTTCTCCAGAACTGCGTACAATGGCGCTACCACGTTGGCGAGGGGAGGAGTTTCGTGAAAGCGTCAGTCTTCATGGCGAGGTACCTTCGGTCCCAGGGCCTTCAGCGCGCGTTCGGCCTGCCGGGCGGCGAGGCCATCCCGCTGATGGAGGGGTTGCGACAGGTAGATGTTCCCTTCATCCTGACACACCACGAGTCCGCGGCAGGCTACATGGCAGGCACCACGGGACTCCTGACGGGAGTCCCTGGCCTCTGCATCGTTACCCGCGGGCCGGGCGCCGCGAACATGGTGAGCAGCGTGGCTATGGCTCACCTGGATCGGCTGCCCCTGATAGCCATATCGGGCGACCTGGAGCCTTCCCAGGTGGGCAGCTTCACCCACCAGTGGCTGGACCTTGTGAGCCTGTTCAAGCCGGTCACCAAGTCGAGCAGCAGGCTGCTGGCCTCTGAGATAGAAACGGCGCTCCCGGAGGCGGTGGAGATGGCACAATCCGGCCGGCCTGGGCCGGTGTACTTCGCGTTCCCGGCCTCTGAGGCCAACAAGGAGCTGCCGCATCTGGGCGACATGAGCGTGGAGGAGATAGGCCGTCGCTTCCATCCCACCTCAAAGGCGCGGGGTAATCCGGACCTAGGCAGCGTGCTGGAAGCGCTCCGAAGCGCCAGAGCGCCCATCCTCATGGCCGGGGTTGGGGTTGCCTATTCGCGCGCCTCAGCCGAACTGATAGCCACTGCCGAGCATCTGCGCGTTCCCGTGACGGTGACCGCCCAGTCGAAGGGCCACTTCCCCGAAGACCATCCCCTCTTCGCCGGCACATTCGGGGTGTACACGGATGCGCCCATCTACGAGCTGATCCAGGAAGCGGACCTCATCCTCGCCGTAGGGCTGGACGGGGTGGAGTTCTTCAAACCGTGGAAGATCCAGACTCCGGTGGTG
>JAJYKO010001044.1 GCA_021788565.1 Chloroflexota bacterium | reverse complement strand
CTGTGGTTTTAGCTCTCTTCCAGGAAGTTCTTCAGTAGCTGTTTGCCGGAAGGCGTTAGAACCGACTCCGGATGGAACTGGATGCCCTGCACCGGATGACGGCGATGTCGAACTGCCATGATCAATCCGTCCGCAGTCTCCGCGGTGACCTCGAGCTCGGCCGGGAGAGACTCGCGGTCGACCACTAGCGAGTGGTAGCGGCCTGCCTCAAACGGGTTGGGCAGCCCTCGCATCACTCCCTGACCGCCATGATGGACCTGGGACGTCTTTCCATGCCGGAGCTGGGGTGCTCGAACGACGCGACCACCAAACGCCTGGCCTATGCACTGGTGGCCCAGACAGACCCCAAGGATGGGGGTGGAAGGGCCGAAGCGGTTGACGACGTCCACTGAGACTCCCGCGTCCGTTGGTGTCTTCGGACCGGGAGAAATGACGATCTTGCTCGGACGGAGGGCGTCGACCTCCCCCAGGGTAATCCGGTCATTGCGTCGCACAAGGACCTCAGCACCGAGTTCCGAGAGATACTGGTACAGGTTGTATGTAAACGAGTCGTAGTTGTCGATCAGCAGTATCATCTTCACCTCCAATCCTGATGTGTCGTGTTCTGGGTTCTGAGTTCTGAGTTCTGCTACGGATTTACTGAAAACTCAGGACGCAGGACTCAAAACCGGTATCGCTTCGGCGGCCTTGATGGCCCGCAGCATCGCCGCTGCCTTGTTCATTGTCTCCTGGTATTCGAGTTCCGGCACCGAGTCGGCTACGATGCCGGCTCCCACCTGGATGTGCGCGATGCCGTCCACGAGGACTGCCGTCCGAATCGCGATCGCCGTGTCGACGGTGCCGTCGAAGCCAAAGTAGCCGACGGCACCCGCGTACGGGCCACGGCTGTCCGGCTCCAGCTCCCCGATGATCTCCATCGCGCGGATTTTGGGTGCCCCCGACACTGTCCCCGCCGGGAATCCGGCCCGAAGGGCGTCCACAGGCCGGAGATCACTCCGCAGCCTGCCCTCTACGTGGGATACCAGATGCATTACGTGAGAATATTTCTCCACTTGCAGGAGCTGCTTGACGGCAACCGAACCCGCTTGGCTGACTCTACCGACGTCGTTTCGGCCGAGATCGACCAGCATGAAGTGCTCTGCACGCTCCTTTTCGTCCAGGACAAGTTCGGCGGCGAGCTCGTCATCCTCCTGCGCGTTCTGACCTCGGCGACGGGTGCCCGCGATGGGGTGGACCGCCATCACTCCATCGCTGACCCGAACGAGCATCTCCGGCGACGAGCCGATAACCTGAAAGTTGCCGTAGTCCAGGAAGTACATGTAGGGCGATGGATTGATGGAGCGGAGCGCCCTGTAAAGGGCCAGCGGAGACGCCGACGTAGGAACCGATAGCCGCTGGGAAAGCACCACCTGGATGGCGTCGCCGGCAGCGATGTATTCCTTTGCCTTTCGCACCGAGCTCTCAAACTGGTCCTCGGTCATGTTGGACGTCGCAGAGCCGAGAGGCGACGCAGTAGCGGTCGACGGGGAGGCCGGCTCGCCAGCACCGTGGGTCAGCCGGGTGGCAAGCGCGTCAACTTCTGAAGCCGCTTTCAGGTAGCTCGAGCGCACATCTCCCGTGGTGGGAATCTGGGTGATGATCTTGATCGTTCGTTTCAAGTGGTCGAAGGCCAGGACGGTCCTGTACCAGCCGAGGATGCCCAGGGGCAGGTCGAGGCCCGTGCTGGTAGGAGCAGGTATGCGCTCGAAGTAGCGCACCGCATCGTACGAAAGATAGCCGACCGCACCCCCGCAGAAGGGAGGCAGTCCGGATACGCGGATAGCCTCCTCGCGGCTCAACAGGCTGTCCACAAGGGCGAGCGGGTCCGAAAACGCGACCGTTGCGTCTCCCAGTTCCCCTGTGAGATCGGCTTCTCCTTCGCGAATCGTGATAGTGCCGGTAGGCGCGAGGCCGATGAAGGAGTACCGGCCGAGATGTTCTCCACCTTCGACGCTTTCCAGCAGGAAGGATCCTCGTTTGCCTCCGAGCTTCATGTAGGCGGAAACGGGTGTCTCCAAATCGGCCAGCAGCTCCATAGACAGCGGTATCAAGGTCCCTTCGCTCGCCCGGCGTTCGACTTCGGCCAGTGTTGGTTCAAGCATCTGACTTCCCCTTTCGGCCACCAAAAGAAAACCCCCGTCCCAAATGCTTGGGACGGGGGTCCGTGGTGCCACCCAGCTTAGAGCAGGCATGCCCGCTCTCACTCCGCGAGTACGGGATCGCCAGCTCGCCCGCGGGCGGCACAATCCGATACTCTACTCCCTGGTAACGGTGGAAACTCCGGCGGAGTCTACTTGGCCTTAGCGACCGTTCGGTCCGCGACTCCCAGGTCCATTCGGCCTCTCTAACAGCATCGGCTCACACCACACCCGACTCGCTGAGCTGCGACGAGAGCTTACTCGTCCTGTTCACGGTCTGTTGTTTCTTCAATTATCGACAGTGTACCCCGCCAATGTGAACCATGTCAAGCACGCGTATTCCCTCATCTAAAATGTTACCGGGGCCGGTACAGTTCCCTCAAAAGAAAATGTTACCGGGGGGACGATGGCGGCCGACGGAGAGATGAGTGTAGACGAGAGACGGAAGTACTTGAAAGTGATGCTGCCTCGTTATCTGAGTGCGGATCGTGTTGGGCGTGGGGAGCTGCTCACCGAGATGGGGCATGTGACCAAGCTACATCGTAAGGCGCTGATCCGGCTGCTTCACCAGGGCAGCTTGGATCGGCAACCGCGGCGTATGCAGCGTGGGAGTGTGTATGGTCCGGAGGTGGCCGACGTCAT
>JAJYKO010001043.1 GCA_021788565.1 Chloroflexota bacterium | reverse complement strand
CCCCCGGCTCGAGCCCTCCCCCGGGCGCCCGAACAGGATTCAGGGAGACGGCGACTGGACCAGCTGCGCTCCGGATATCCACACGGTAGCCGGCCGGGGCCGGCTGCCCGGCCGAAGACTCCAGTGACCAGCCAAGGGAGGCGGCCAGCCACCCGAGGAGCAGGAACGGCTGGGCAGTGGCCCCACCGTCAACGTAATAGAGTCTAACGGTTGTCAGCCGCCGCTGGTATTGGCGCGCTTCGGGGGGATCGAACAGCTGGGCTAGAAGCTCGCGCCACGGTGCCAGCGCCGGCCAGGCCAGATCCCCCACCGCTGCCCTACCCTCCAAGCTCCCAACCAGTCTCTCTAGACCCATCAACCCCGCGGGGTCGAGCGGGCTGGAGTCGACTAACAACCGGTCGCACAGGGACAACAACTCCTCTTCGGGTTCAGGCCGGTCCGCTAGCCACCAGAGGAACACCGGAAGGTCGGGGACGAGAAGCGGCGCCACCACACTGCCCATCTGCCCGACCATACCTCCGCGAGCAGTGAGCCGAACCTCTTCGAAACAGACGCGTGCTTGCGTTCCCGGCTTCAGCCGGCAGTGGGCGCTGACGGACGCATCCAGGCCGGGCTCCGCCGCCGGGTCCAAGGCGACGACCAGCGTTCGAGAGGGGTGGAGGCCAGACAGTTCACCGAGCGCATCGATCGCCCGCGCCTCGTCCGCACCGTCCGGGGCTCGGACTATGAGGCTCAGCACGCTTGCCCGGGCCGGCGGATAAGACTCTCCCTCGCCGGAAAGGTTCATCTGCTGGATCAGCCTGTCGAGGGCGCGCTCCACCACGGAAGCGTCCACGTTCTCGCCGTGCCAACTGGCGGACAACTCGTCCTGATTCGTTGTCATCTGCAATTTCCCTCGATTCGGCTACAGGCGGCGCCAGCGGCGGCCGTCAGAGGCGAGCAGCAGATCGGCCTCCCGGGGGCCCCAGCTTCCGGATGGGTAGAGGGCAGGCTCCGGACCGTCTTCCAGCCACGATTCCAGGATCGGCGTCGCGAAGGCCCAGCTGGCCTCGACGGCGTCGGCCCGATTGAAGAGGGTATGGTCCCCCACCAGGCAGTCCAGCAGCAGCCGCTCGTAAGCGTCGGGCGACTCCACGAGGAAGGAGCTGCCGTAGAGGAAGTCCATATTCACCGACCGTATCTGCATCGCCGCGCCGGGCACCTTGGCGCCGAAGCGGAGGGTGATTCCTTCGTCCGGCTGAATTCGAAGGACGAGGAGATCCGGCTCCAGGTCGGCGGTATCGCCCGCGGTAAAGGGCAGATGCGGGACGGGCTTGAACTGCACCGCGATCTCGGTCGCCCGCTTGGGCAGCCGCTTACCATGGCGCAGGTAGAAAGGAGTGCCGGCCCACCGCCAGTTGTCTATGAACAGTCGCAGGGCAACGTAGGTCTCAGTTGTCGAGTCGGGGCCCACCTTCGGCTCGGCCCGATAGGCAGGGACGGCGCGCCCGTTGACCCAGCCAGAGTCGTACTGGCCGCGCACTGTGCTCGCGGCGACCTCATCACCCGAGAGGGGCCGAAGCGCCTTGAACACCTTGACCTTCTCGTCGCGGACGGCATCCGCCTCGAAGGTGCTGGGCGGCTCCATCGCCACCAGCGCCAGCAGCTGCAGCACGTGGTTCTCCACCACGTCCCGGAAGGCTCCAGCCTCCTCGTAGTAAGCGCCGCGAGCCTCGATGCCCACGCTCTCCGCGACAGTGATCTGAACATGGTCGATCTGCTGGGAGTTCCAGAGCGGCTCCCACAGCCGGTTTGCGAAGCGGAAGGATAGGATGTTCTGGACTGTCTCCTTGCCCAGGTAGTGGTCGATCCGGAAGATCTGATCCTCGCCGAAGCACTTCCACAGCTGGCCGTTCAACTCCCGAGCAGTGGCCAGATCACGCCCGAACGGCTTCTCCACCACGACCCGCGCAAAGCTGTCCGGCTTCCCGCCCTTTTCCAGGTCCGCTTCGCCGAGGTGGTGCACGATGGTGGGGACGAGACCGGGCGGGGTGGCCAGGTAGTAGAGACGGTTCCCAGCCGTGCCGCAACGGTTGTCGACTTCGGCCAGTCGGGCTCGAAGTCGCTCATAGGTGGACGGATCGTCGTAGTCACCGGAAACGTACGAGAGATCGGAGGCGAAATTCTCCCAGATGAGCGGCTGCAGCGGAGCCGTCCGCGAGTACTTATCCGCTCCTGTGCGCAACTTCTCCTTGAACTGTTCGTCGCTCATGGGATGGCGTGCAACCCCGATCACGGCGAACTCGGCAGGGAGTAGGCCGGCCAGCGCCAGGTTGTACAGGGCTGGAATGAGCTTCCGGTTGGTCAGGTCACCGGAGGCGCCGAAGATGACGACGGCGCAGGGCGGGGACACACGGCGCGATCCCTCGCCCGCCCGCAACAGGTTTGGTAGAGCCGCTTCAGGGCTTTCGCGGATAGTGCTCATCTTGATTCTTGTCCTGCCTGTTCAACATGTCGTAGGCTCCTCGCGACAGTCGGCAACTAGAGCGAAGCTTAGGCGTCGCACACGTCGACATAGCTTTCCTGCAAGAAGCAATCCGGACAGCACGCACCCAGAAATGGTTGGCGGTCCGGGTTACGGTGTCGGTAAGGCGCGGGGGCGGGACGCTGCGCCTGCTCGCGTCCCGCCTCCGCTCGTCTCACGTCCTAGCGAGCCGCCGCGTCGTTAGGGAACAGGCGGCTCAGCCGGAGCTTCGCCCTCCCCGTCGGCCTGCCGGCGGAAATACCTGGGAAGGTGACTTTTGGCGGTCTAGTATAATTCCGCTGGACAGCTTGTCCGTAG
>JAJYKO010000044.1 GCA_021788565.1 Chloroflexota bacterium | reverse complement strand
GATATTGCTGATAGAACAGGAGTGCCCTGGGAATACCTACTTTTATCATCGTCTCTCTGCCACGAATATCATCCTGGAGCTAGACTCGTCATAGGGCTCCAGGAAGTAACCGCCATAGACATCTCCCACCCAGAAACCCGCCTCGCTTAGGAGCAGTTCCGCCTCATATCGAAACAGAAGCCTGAGCTCCATCTGCACCGTGCGCCGAATGACCGTTTCATCCGGAGACGTGCGGTCGTAGATCAGCAGTTGCCGGTCGCTCTGAGTAGAAAAAGTCGTGGTTCTCGCCACGAACTTGCTTAGCACGTCCGGCCCAGCCGCGTCGGGAAACGGTCCGGTCAACTGGTGCACCAGGGCCCCATCTCCGGAGGCGAGCCATTCCGGAGCAGGGTGCAGGAGGTCAAGAATCAGGATCCCTCCCTGCACCAAGTGTTCCGCCAGATTTCGTAGGGCCGCGCGCTGGTCACCCAGTGTTGTGATGTGATGGAACGACCCCAGAGCCACCAGAGCCATCCCGAAGCGCCTGCGGAGCACGATGTTCCGAAGATCGACGCATGCCAGCTTCACCATCTTCGTCAGGCCTCTGGCTTCCACCTTCTGCCTGGCGAGACTCAGCATAGCCGGGGACGAATCCACCCCGATAATTCGGTGGCCAGCCTCGGCTAGCGGTACCAGCGTCCTCCCGGTGCCGCAGGCCGCATCCAGGACCTCTCCCCTTCTACCGGCGGCGAACCCCAGGTACATCTGGATATCGTCGTCGAAATGCTGGTGCTCCCAGTCGTAGTAGCGGGCGATTTCGTCGTACAGCGAACCCATGTCGCCGCCTAAAGTTCGCTGCCGCTCGAAGCATCGGGTGCCGGCGCCCGTCTAGGTCGCCGCTTGGACTGCAAGGGTCTGCGCCGTTCCCCGGTGAGCCGGAACCCCAACTCAATGAAAAACAGGGTGGCGAACAGCAGAACCCCGTTCAACTCAGTCAACATCCGGATCGATTGTAACCAGAGGGCGAACAGCAGAAGCGTAGCCAGCACCCAGGCACGGCCAATACTCGGCTTCGCGGCCACCTGAACCCCATCCGCGTCTTCATAGGGAGGCGTCTCCAGCAGGCGCGCCAGAGTGCCGGTAAGGGCCACGAACAGGGAGCCATAGAACGCGATTGTGGCGAAAGGTGCCTCAGGAGCCATGAACGCTACCGTATACCCCCAGGCAGCCCATCCCACCAGTCCCAGAAAGACCATCAGTAGACTCATGTCAGCACCTACACCACAACCGGCTAAGAATGTCTATCGGATCTTGAAGGGTGGCCGGCTCTGGCCGGCAGGACCGCCGGCCCCTATAGGACCGTAAGGGACTTTCCAGCGCCGCCTCAGCCGATTATAACCCAACCAGGTAGTTGCAGCCACCCTTGACGGGCTAAGAGAGAAAGAGCCCCCTGACGAACCTTTGTTGTAGATCCCTGCATTTTCCCTACCTTGTTCATACAATACTACAATCTCCCGTATTCGCCATCCACGGAGAGACAAGAGGGTCGCTGCTTATACCCTAACAGGATCTGAATAATTCTATTACAGGTCCTAATGCGGGGATTTCTGACACTTATTGTTAGTGCGCAACGTTTGTAGAGTGGAATCCGAAAGTGAGCGAAAGTGAGATTTGCTCAATGAATGCTGGCAAGGCCGGTCACTCTCCAGCGAGCTTGCCATCCTGGCATCTCTCCAGCGGGGTGAGTGCGTTCTTTCCCGTCCTCCTTCGGCGGGATGCCGGCCGTCGCCGTTGGCGTGGGATCTGCTGTCTACCGTCCTGGGTAGAACGAGGAACGAGCGGGATGAGTGCAACCGGCTGGATCCCGCCCGTGGGGGACGTGACTGCCGGTTGTCGCCTATCGGGCAAAGCCCGTCGCTTGCAGCCACCAGCACAAGCAGTGAGGATCTGTGCCACAGAGCCACCAGAGCTATCAGGGTTATCCAGGGGAGCCCGAGAGCCACCAGGATATTTGAGAGTCACCAGAGCCGACCTGGAGAGCCAAAGCCCTGCGTCTCCGCTTTCGAAACCGCCACAACGCGAAAAGTCGTTATGTCAGTCTACCAGCCATACGGTATGACCTTTTCACCAGCTTTCAGCTTAGAACATAGGTCCTGTCCGTAGTATTGGCTGCCGGTGTCACGAACAAGGGCAACCGTGCCCTTGACTGGGACGATACAGACTTGATCCATGTTGGCCGTACTGGCTACGGTGCGCGGCTCCATGCCTCGGTTAGCGCTCACCGTCGTGCACAACGCGTGGGCATTGTCACCGGTGAAAACGATGGCTGCATCGTGGCCTTGAACGCCCACAGCGCAGGCATACATTGCTATCGCCGTGGCCTGCTTAGCTGGTTGTTCTTGCTCGGCCTCTGAAGCAAGTAAAAGCGCTGCTGCTTGCACGCTCGCCAATTGCTGCCGCCACGTCGCGAGAAGGGCATCGAACTGCATCTGCGTACCAGGGGCAAAGACGGCGGTCCCTATCATCCCCGTCTTATCGGTCCAGGTAACGACCAGTTTGTCATCCGGACCGTGCGGCGGAAAGTGATAGTTTTGATAGGTCACGTTCGGGTACGTGGCGGCGGTACCGCCATTGTCGTTCGGTGCGACCGCGACTAGTCGCCCATCCGAGTTGATGTATCCCATCCACTGAGGCCGATAGTCCGCCATCCAGATAAGCACGCCCACAGCGGGTGCTGGGCTTGGTCCCACAACTGTAGCAACCGTGGGTTTTGGAGTCGTCGTCGCAACTGCGGGGGGCGTTGGGGGCGTGGTGGATGTCGGAGTTGGCGTTACCGTCGCAACTGCGGGGGGCGTCGGTGCTAACGTCGGCGTGGGTGACGCGACCGCGTGGACAGTTGGCGCGGCCGTGGCCGTCCCACCGCTTGAGGGTGCGATCACTGTTGAAGAGGGCAAAGCGGCTGACGGCGCCGTGGTTGTTGCGCAAGCGGTTATCAGGGTCATAGCGGCACACGATAGGCCAGTAATGAGTAACGCCTTCATCGGTTGCCTCGATTTCCCATGGGTGAGCCCGATAACGACCACTGTTTGGAAGCCTGGAGATTACTCAGCAATTTCTACCAGCGTCCGCAGTGCATCATAATACATCGGGTGGGGTGTGTGTGTCCCACTCCGAATGAGGGAAGCGTACCGCAGTGATAGGCCGGTCGCGGTTGCGATACGCGACAGGGGAATACCCGCCAGCTTTGGCCTTACTTCCCTTTCGAATTCATCCTTTCCATCGAAGCCATCGGCCGTCCCACGGGCCTCAGGGTGCGCAGCTTCCCATGCAACCCTGGCTCTGGCCCTCTCTGACTGAGTAGCAGAGCGTTTCCTAGCCGCGTCGCCGCCGTGCGCGGGATCTTCGCCCATCTTTCGCAGGGTTGCCAGAACACCCACGCCGGAAGCCTTGAATGTTTCGTCTCTCTGGGCTTCGGCTTCTGGTAGGCAATTCTCGCAATACAGCCGGTTACTGTGCCGTCTTGGGGATGGTCCAACGGCCGTCCCTTGACGGCTCGGCAAGGATACGCCACAACCCTTACAGTTACCTGGCAGGGCAACATTAGGGATTGCTTCCCTACGTCCACCCTTCCTGTAGGCCGATCTACCTACAGAGCGCCTGCTCTGGCTCAGCTTAGCGGGCATCTGGTAGCGGTTGCCGGCAGACCAATTGCTCAGGGTGTGTGCGATGAATTCCACGTGTGGGGCAAGAGCCTTAGCCCAAAGGGGAGACGAGCCGGAGAGGGCATTCCTCAGTTCTACCATCAGCCTGACGTGTCCATCTGTATCCTCGAAGAATTCCCGCCTGACGAACACGCGACTTCTCAGGGTGCTCAGCAGCCATGCATCCACGTCGGGACGTACAGCTTCCATCACGTCCAGGGCGAGGCTGTTGCGGGACTGTTGATCGGCATGCATGAAGCCCATGCCGGCATCGAGTCCAACGGCTGTAAGGGCGATAGCCGCTTCGCCTTCCAGGATGCCGTACAGATAGTTGAGCATGGCATTCGCTGGGTTGCTTGCGTGGCGTGGCCCGCGTGTGAGTGCTGAAGATCGGGAGCCGAAGGACCGCCAGTGTTCGGGTACACGTTCCTTCTTAGGGAAGTTGACGGGTTGGGTACTCCAGGCGAGCCAGTAAGCTGCGGCCGCGCCAGCTTCCAGCACTCTCAGTTCTTCGAAGTTGGAAGAGCCTTCCATGGACGAGCGCACCCCGCTGTGCGGGGTGTCGCCTGTCCGGCCACCCATGGCCAGAACACCAGCGTTATCAGCATCCATCTGAGCCATCACTCGGGCTTGGCCGTCGATCTTGTGAGAGAGCAGATAGCGCGTAATTTCCAGGGACACGGGATAATCAGCCGCCAGGGCCTGCGCCCGTCTCAGGTGGGGGTAGTCACAGCCGGCCGGACCGCTGGATAGCATCGGGTTTCCAACGAAGTCCAGGACGGTGAGAGAGGCACCGATGCCGGAGAGCCAGGCTATTGCTTCCAGGGATATGTAACCCGTGTGCCCCAGTACCACAAGGCGCTTAATGCCTGAAGTAGCCTTCGAGAAGCGGGCTTCTCTCCGATCCGCCGCTATCCCATCCTTGCAGACAAGGTGCCCATCGTGGACGGAGATTTCCAGACCATAGCCATAGAGTGACAGAACGCCAAGGGATGAAACAGGGATGGGAGCTGGGGAAGATGTTGACGGTGTGGGGGTGTGAACGATAGACTTCGATTGCATCGGGAAGCCTCACTTTCCGTTGCCAACCGGCCGGATGCTTGCTACATCGCGGCCGGATTTCCTATTAGGGCTCCAGTCTACTCCCACGCGGTGGAGTCGTCAATTACGAGTGATATCACTCAGCCGGCCTTTCCTTCCGCCAACCGGCATGCCTTCCAGAACGAGCGCCGGCAAAGCCCGTCGCTTGCCGCTGGATCTTCAGCCAATGGTAACGAGATCTCTCCGCTTCCGTGCGCGTCGCTGATGATTGCCGAGCGGTTGCCCTCGGCATCAGAGCCAGGGACGACAAGCGACGGGCTTCGCCCGCGCTCGTTCTCCCCTGGTTGTCCCTATGTTCGCCATCCAAGGACGTCTCATTGGGAGGACCGTTAGCCCCCCCCACGAGGGAGGGTCGGTACGGAAATATGATATCACTATGATATCAGTGCATCCTTGCCGCCTAAGGGCGGCCTTACGGCCTTCCCTAAAACGGCCCATTCCTTCACCCGTCCAACGCTTTCCGGCAATCTTCCAGCGTTATGCCAAGTCCCTTGAGGAAAACTCCTAGCGCCATACTCACGGGTTCGATGCCAACAACCCCATCGTACCAGCCGGACAATTTCACGATACCGTCTCTGTAGCTGTACGAGGCTTCGACACCGGAGCTACTGTCGCGGGTGTTAGGCCCCCCCCCCCCCCTGGCCGATGGTGCCCACGTGGGTTTCTACGCGTCTGTATCCCATCGTTCTTTCCTTCTGTTACTACAGGTTGCCGAGTGCCTGGTAAAGGTTGTCTTCCGTTTCTATCCCCAGTTCGGGGAACAGCTCTGCCAGGTGGGAAGCTACTTCGTCGGGTGTCTGGCCTTCACCCTTCCTTGCCCGTAGGGATCTCGGGACGTTGCGGTACTCTTCGGCAAGGGTTCTGTCCAGGTGCGAGGCGATGCCCTCCGGTGCCACCACGTGAAGGGCGTAGAACAGTGAAGCCTTACGGTCTTTCCGGTCACGAGAGGCAGTCTCAGCCACCTGGTGTGCTGCCTGCTTCTCTTCGACTTGCCGGCAGTAGGCGAGCAGCAGGGACAAGGGTTCGTCTCCCACTCTCCCCGTCTCCCCGTCTCCCCGTCCCAATTTCGGCATGGCCCACGTTGCCAGAGCATCAAGGACGTGTGGGAGCTGCTCGGGTGGGAAGGGCAGTAGGCCGGAAGAGAGGGCTTCAGTCCAATCCTTGCGGGCAATGCCAGTGAGGGAAGCCAGGGTACGCGGTGGGACGTGGGAAGCGAGCCGAAGGACGGCTTTGGCCGAGTCAGAGCGAGACAAGGTGAATTCAGACAGCTTGAGAAGCTGCCTTTCTGTCGGTGGTTGTATGCCAGAACTTAGCTTCTTGGCTGCGCTCTCGCTCACATCCAGGACGCGCGATACCTCCGCTATCGATAATCCCTTCAAGTCCACTTCGCCCGTGGTACCGTGGTATTCCATCTGAGTGAGCCTCGGGTGTCCTATCGCGTGCTCGACATGTTCAGCCGGATGGGACGCCTGTATGTCCTGCAAGTCCTTGGACAGGTGCGCCGCCTTCAGCCTTGCCACTGGCCTACGCTGAAGCATCCCACGGGTACGCCAAGTGAGCCTCAGACCGTCTGCCCCCAGCCAGTCGTCTTCTGAGTGATAGAAGTAGCCGGCCGGTCTCACATCGAACAGAATGGATCTGTGGTTGCGGTAGCGGGCAATCTCGAAGTCGTCTTCGTCAATTTCCAATCCAGCATCTATGTACGCTTTCCGCAGTGTTCGCAGTTCACCAGCTATTTCGGCCTCGCTCATACCACGCTCAGCACCTAACTGATGGTATTCCCGCACCGTGTCTGCCCAGTTCGTTCTAGTGAGTGGGGCTGTTCCTGTTCCGCCTGACTCAGCAAGCCTATATCGCCGCGTAGGGTTCTTGTAGTCGATCCATTGGACGCTTCCCCACTTATCGGGGTTCTTCTCGAATGGGGCAATTAGCACAAGATGCCTGCTATCGTCGCTTGAAGCCGACAAGTTCAACATGAAGTTGAACGGTTTGATGCGCTCTGAGTAAGGCTTACTCTCGTTGATCGGTTTGAAGCGCTCGTACAGCGCCCACGAAGAAATACGCGATTGCTGTACTGAGGCTGCTTCACTCCACGGAACATCGTTCTTGCCATCGATGAAAGCCTGCCAGGTTTCGCCGATACGCTCTTTCCGCCTGTGACCTTGCCAGGGTTCCATGTACTGCCCTAAGCCAGACTCCGACGCCTTGACTATGACGTTGCGCCCGTCTCGCTTCTGGTACAGACAATACCTCTTAGCCGCGATAGTGAAAGCGTACAGGTGAACCTGCTTACCGCTCTCGTCAAAGTTCTCGTCTTCCTTCTTGATGAGAGATTTCACCGCATCGCCATACGGGTTCAGTTCGTTGAACTCTGCTAGGATGCCGTCCACTTCCTGCCAGGATAGCGCCTTGATGACTTGCTCTATCTCCTTCCCATCCGCGCCGGAAGCCTGGACTCGCAGTGTTCCGCCTTCTTCCGTGGAGACAATCGCCATGGAGTCTGTATCACACATGGCGTAACTTGCTCCGGCCGCTTCCACCCTGGTCTGAAGCAGAGCCAACATCAGCCGAGAGGCAGACGTTATGAGCGTTGCCATAGGAGCAAAGAAGAAATCGCCTGGCTTTTCATAACGAGCCGTCTTTACTTGCAGCGGTCCAAGACCGGTGTAGAGAATTACGTCCTGTTGTGTCTCTGCCTCTTCCAGGTTCATCTGTGCATAGATCCCGTACGAGCAAGAGTTAGCCAGCAGCTTCAAGAACTTCTGGAGGGTGCCGCGTTCGGAGTCGGACAACTTGTCGTAGGGTGGCAAACCCTTCTTTACCTTGTTGCGTTCCCTGATATCGAAGTTAAAAAAGTCCTGTGCTCGGGGATCAACTCTGACGGTGCCGCGCAGCTTGATGGGATGAAGATCCGCCTGCACTCCCACGGCACGAAAACCTATCGCCCTCTTCACTTGCGGCGTCTTTCCGCCGGTCATGAGTTTGGACGCTATCAAGTCGGGACCGGCGTACCACTGTGGCCGGTTGGAGTGGTACGGGTTGATCCCGATAGAATAGGTGGAATTCGCCTTGCCCGAATACTTGGCTCGTACTGGCAAGACATCCCCATCGGGTACGATCTCCGCGATGAAGGTTATATGCTTCCAGAACTCGGACTGCATGGCGTCTTCGACGGTCACGCCTTCCAGCAGTGCGCGTGCTTGCTCGGTGGCATCGTAGGTTTCGATCTTTTCCGCTATCACCCAATTCCAGAGCCCCATCAAGCTGTTGACGGTGGGGTACATGCTGGTAAAGTCGCCATATACGATGGGTACCTCAGTCTTGACTATCCTGGTTTCCACGCGGCCACCATAGTAGGCTTCCATGGCGTACCCCTGGATCTCTGGCGAGAAATCGGGTTGTAGCTGGGCACGTGCTCTGATGCCCATCTCCTGGAGATAGTGCTTCCCTATCGTCGCGGCCGAATAGACACCAGTTTCCGCGAGCACTCCGCCTGCTTCTGTCGATATCGGATGGCGGTCAAACTCTTCAAGCACCTTCACCGCTAGATCGAACGTGGCCCGCACGTCCTCGCGGTTGTATTCGATGTACTCGGGAGTGAGTACACCATGTACCTGTTCCTGCCCATCGAGCGCCTTGAGCTTGCCACCAATGCCGAAAGCCTGGCACCAACCCTCCAGGCTCCTGGTACTCTCCGTCAACGCCCACAGCATTTGTGATAAGTCGAGGAAGCGGCCGCGTTTCCTCCGGCCACTCCGCGTATCCGCTCGGGAGTTTCGTCCGGTGTTCTCGGCAGTGAACCTGATAGAGCCCATCTTGGAGTCTAGCCGTTTGATCTGCAGACGGGGTTTGTACTCGACTTCCTTTCCGTTGGCCTGCTTATGTGGCGGCCATAACGTGAAGCTGAAGCCACCTGCCATGAAGCTGTTGCCGTTGTGTGCTCGGGTTGTCCCTACGTCAAGAGCGAGCCTGGACAGGTCAAAGGGAAGGTTGAAGCCGACGACGAGGGCTTGATCTCGAACGGCTATCTTGTAGAAATCCATCTTGTTCCTATCGCCGATGTCCAGGAACTTCGATAAGGGGACGCACTCAAAGACAATCCTGGTACCCTTGAGGAAGCGGCCGGTTCCCATCGGTTCGGACACAGTCGACGCGTAGTCCTGCATGATGCTGCGCCCATACTCGGGCAGTTCATCGGGATAGAATAACCACTCACCTACCTGCTGCCATTCTTCATCCTTGCCGTCAGAGGGACGGCCGTTGGAGCCGTCCTCAAGACGGCTGTGGACATACAGTCGGGCAGAACCGAAGAGAAGCGTTTGGTACTCGCCTCTCCAGGCGTTGCCGCCGAAGCCTGGCATGGTGGTTGTATTCTCTGTCGCCGTCTCGGTATCCAGTACGAGCATGGCCGACGGGCGTTTGTGTGGTTGCCGTGGCTTTTCGCTCTCCGCCTTCTGCTCTTTGGTATTGGTGGTAACGGGATAGCAGCGCAGGCCGATGGGCACCGGCCACCCTTGGGGGTGGCTCAACGGTGCGGGTGTTGAATACATTAGGGTTCTCCTACGCCAGATGTACATCCGCGTCATAGATGCCCGTCCACTGTAGGTCCACCGGATTGCACTGCCATGCTTCAGCTTCCCATGGCACGCCGTCCCCAGCCGCGACAAGATGCCTCTTGGCGTACCTTGCCAAGGTGATAATGATCCAGGTTGCCCCATGGCGTTGGAATATGCGGTACGTCCGTCGATCTCCCGCGAGCAGCGATGTCATCAACACGACAAAGCGGGCAGCAGTCTTCGTGTTGGTAGGTACAACAGGATTAGTAGCGTTCATTCCATACCCACCTTTCACCGAACCGACCACCGGCCCGATACCAACTTAGCAATTCGTCGGAGTAGTTCCGCGCCTTCTCAGACGCCCACCTGAAGAAGTCGCCTATTGCACGCAGGAACCGAGCTAGCGACAGCTCCGGCCCATCGCCGTTCCGGAGTAGGTCGGGCCACCGTTCCTGCATGGCGCTCAGTTCTTCGTGGTCGTTGGCCGGAAGTGTCACCGTGGCGGGATCGTTCAGCTTGCCCAGGACGTGGTGTCTCTCGATGGGGCTAGAGCCGTGGCGTTTTGCTGTGCACTCTCGGCAAACCTGACTCCGGCTCACTGTCAGCCTGCCACAGTCGAGGCAGTGTCGCTTCTTGGACTCGCGCCTTGCATCTTCGTATGCATCAGATAACATCTCCATACATCCCTTCTTACGCTGCTTCATCCGTGTCTTCTTCGTCGTCACCGTTGCGCTTGGGCCGTGAGTTGATCGGCTGGTAATTGGGTTCCTCGCCTGCCTGTAGGTGTCTGTCGATACCGACCTTGTGGAACTTCAGAACCATAGTCCTTGGCCCGTCAGGAGTGGCTATCCTGATCCGCTTGCCTGCCAACTTGCGGAGGGTGGTATCGCTTCCACTGATCGAATATTCCTTCACACCCTGCCAGTACTGTCCCATCAGTGAGAATGACCGCTTGTCGGCTGGCACAAGGCGTTCAGTGTTGCCGTCCGCGCGAATGTACTCAGCACCGTAACCACGCTGGGCATTCGCCAGTACCACGTTAGCCCGTTCACTCGATAATCCAAACTGCCCCTTTAAGATACCGTAGACCGTACCCTTCCCCAACCCGAGACGACCGGCAATCTCCCTTTGGCTGATACCCTGCGCCGCCAGTCGATGCACTTCTCTTGCGGCTGCTTCTTGCCCAACTGTTCTAACTGCCATCGGAGTCACCCCCAACGCGGGCAACTGACCGCTTAGCGCGTGATTTGTAGGGGTAAATCATTCCGAAGCGCTGGAAATTTGGTCTGCCTACAGCGGGCATCAGTGGGACCATAGTGAACCGCCTGGCAGGTGCCGCGTCAGCGTTGGCGAAGATGTGGACGGGTATCCCATGTTCACGAGCGTCCTGGACCTCGCGATACACACCGGCGCCTATGGTTCCATCGGGACGCGGCCACACTGCGAGTGCATCCACCGTAGGCAGCAGTCCAGGCCATGCCCCACGCCAGTGATCGTTAGAATGCCAGAGGGCGCGGGACTCCAGGATCTCGGCTTCAGGCCCGAAGTAGCCCCTGACATCTGCCAGAACGGTCGGGTACTCGGGTTTATCGTACTGGTCAAGGGTTGTTGCGAAGTAGATTTTCGTCATGTGCGTTGTTCGGGGAAGCGCCAGGTAGGGGCTTGCGCGATTAGAAAGCATCGACTATAATAGCTATAACAACCGAATAGCCGCTTCTCTCGTCGCGCCTTGGCCCGCCAGCTAAGGCGCTTTCTCCTGCCTCCTTTCAAAATTCAGTGCCGCTGTATCCATTGGGTAAGGGCTAAAGGATCGCCCGCTAGGACGCGGCGGAGGAACATCAGGCTGATGCCAAGCTCGCCAGCCACGAATGCTTCGAACGATGTATAGCCAAGCGCTTGCCATCCCTTGCGAGTCTCGATTTCATCCAACTCGCGACGTAACGTCTCCATCATGGTTCTGACGGCTTTGAGGCTCTCTCGCTCGGTGTTCATGACCTCGCCTTCCGTCCTACGGCCTGAAGTGCTTGTCCTAGCCGGCCGAAGAACACAGCCTGCTCAACGAGTTCAGAGCCGAGTTCCGCAGCCTTGTCTCTGCCCACGGCGGTGCCTACCAGGCGCGCAGCTTCGGCTTCCTCTTCGGGCCAATTTTCCCCCCAGCCATCGACCATGGCTGTCACCAGCCGCTCAAGGTAGTCACAAATGGAACCGCCCGTCCGTTGATCGGGACTCTTGCCGAGCAACGCACCGAGAGCACTAGTTGCCACCCGAACGCCGAGCGACGCCTCGGGAAGTTCACCGCGCTTGCGACCGGTTGCCACCAGAGCAGCGGCTTTCCGCAGACTCAAACTCCGCTCAGCGTTGGAATTTAGGGGTAGTTCATCCGCCTCAGCGGCCCGCGCGACCCGTATGAAAACTGAGGCTGCCTGGCTACTAACTTGACAGGCGTCAAGGAAGGGAAGCCACTCGCCATGGCGAAGC
This sequence comes from Chloroflexota bacterium, assembly GCA_021788565.1. The sequence goes on along the minus strand of JAJYKO010000044.1, from coordinate 2,175 downwards.
TGTGTCTTGGCCTGGACAAGCATGCTCCCTAGTGCGATGGCACGTGTGAGAGCGTCGCTCCAACTGGCTTCAAAGCCGGCGTAGGCAAAACGGATTTCAGCAGCGAGCTGGCCAAGATCACCAGGCGCAACAACCGCAACAGGCGCACTGATCACGGTTGTGTCTGACTTGCTCATTGGCGGACCTCCACCTTCGCGCTCTGCTGAGTCCGCCACGTGGAAGAAGCCGCCAACGCCATCGCCACAACCTCTGACGGAGACAGGCCGGCCGCCTCAGCAGCTTTAGCCACCGATTTCAACATGGTGGCAGGCATCCGCACTGTGCAAGGAACCTTGTTCTTCTTCATCATGCCTCCAAATTCGTTGTATAAACTCGTTGATCGCTTCCAGTACCATCGCATTGCGAGTAGTTCCCTTGGTTTGGCCTAGTTCGCGAGCACGATCGACCAGGTGCTCCGGCAATGCGAAGGTTACCAGGCGCTTTGGTTCGTTCATCAACTCACCTCCAACAAACTCTATCACACGGCTCACCGGCTAACTGAATCTAGAGTGTCAATAATTTGCTGGTTCTGGCCTAGCGCACCCTGGCTGTTGCCAGTTCTTCATCCGCATACATCCTTTGTCAGCAAGCATACCACGCGGCTATGTGAGTCCCGAGCCACGAAATGTCAAATAATCTCCATGCCCAAGCATCCCTTGGACAGTTGCTTGCGTGTGTGGTGGCAATATGTTAGAATGTCATCAATTCGGGGAAACAAGGGAAGGCGCGACAAATGTATGGGGACGAACTACGAAACCAGGAGCAGCAACCGAAACCCAGCCAGGTGAAGGGTAAGACCTACACTTACCAAGACCTGCTCGAAGCCGCGCATGCGGTGGACGCGGGGATTTCCCTTCGAACGCTTAGGGCGTGGGACCATGAAGAAGGGTTGTTGCCAGAGCATATCAGTACGGCGGCTTCCGCGGCGCGACGTGGCCGGCCACAGGTCCAGTTCCCTGAGTCCGCTGCTGGCGCCGTGCAAGCCCTTGCCCGTTGGCGACGCTACGTCAACGACACTGAGACTGCGCGAGTTTGGTTATGGTTGGAGGGCTACGACTACCTGCCGGTAGATACAGTACAGTTGCAAGGCTCGGTAATCCGATGGATCGACGGTGTTTGGGAGCAGTTGCAACAAGAGATCGCCCCATTGCGCGGCGTTCCTATCCTTAGCGGACTAGGCAAGTACGGAGACGGGCCAATACCGAGAACGCTTAGCGATGATGCTTCAGTGAACAAAGAGAAGCCTGAAGAATGCCCCAAAGACGCTATCAAGAATGAGGAAGTGATAGATGATCTTAATGACGCCCTCGATAGGCAAGTAGTCCAGCATCTCGCTGGAATGAGCGAGGATGCGAATGTACTTCAAGGTATCGCGATGCTTGTTCAAGGTATGGTAGGCTTTGGGCTCAATCGCGATGAATTCAAGGGTACTCAGACCACGTTAAACAACGCTATCGCAGCTGCTCTTAGCGCGATATTTGGGGTGAAATTTGATCCTGCGTCGTTTGGGACAGAAGACGAACTTATCAATAGTCTAATGCATAGTAACATCGGAGAAGTTGCTGAGCCGCTTTTCGAAATCCCGAGTTCCATGTTCCCACAGAGCTTGTACAGGTGGCCCTACTCCAAGTTTATCCCTGAGCCGGTTGTTCATGGCCGCCATCCTCGCGCTGGCATCGATTGGCCTGTTGTGCGTTTCCTCTGGCGAAGGATATGTGACGCCAGCAGTGAAGGGCTTCAACAGGACGTGACCCGCATCACAAGTATTGCGGACGGACTACGCTTTTGTCGTCGGTTTGTCTACCGCCATCGGGATGGACTCTACCCCGCGATATTGTTTCTGAACCATTTAGCCGGCAACGATGAGTTGCGACGTATCCTACTTGCCAGCATCTAGACATGCTCTCGTGAAGTTGTAGATCACAATTAGAAGCCCGGCGGCGATGTTAGTGGCATCCCGCCGGTTGGCACCCGAGAAAGGTTGGTTCTCAGATGCAGCCGAAGTCTACTGTTCACACCCCCACACCGTCAACATCTTCCCCAGCTCCCATCCCTGTTTCATCCCTTGGCGTTCTGTCACTCTATGGCTATGGTCTGGAAATCTCCGTCCACGATGGGCACCTTGTCTGCAAGGAT
>JAJYKO010001042.1 GCA_021788565.1 Chloroflexota bacterium | reverse complement strand
CCATCTCATCCCCGGAAAAGGGGGATCCAAGCTCTGCACCGTGCAGAATGCCCCTGGCAATCGTAGGGACCATCCAGCCTCCTCGTCGAGGCTACCTCCTCCGTTCGTTCTATTTGCTCTAGGCTACCTCCATCCTCTTGATAATGGCATCCGCGAACTGAGAGGTGCCCACCGCCGTGGGATCGTTCGGGTTCGCCTTCATGTCGTAGGTCACGTCCTTCCCCTCGGCTACCACAGCCGCGAAGGCCTTCTCCAGTCTATCCGCCGCGTCGAGCTCGCCCAGATGCCTCAGCATAAGCATCCCCGAAAGGATAGTGGCCGATGGGTTCACCTTGTTTTGTCCCGCATACTTGGGCGCACTACCGTGAGTCGGCTCGAAAAGGGCAACGCCTTCCTCCCCGAAGTTACCCCCGGGCGCCACACCCAGCCCGCCGACCAGGCCAGCGGCGAGATCGGAGAGTATGTCTCCGAACAGGTTCGGCAGAACCAGCACGTCGTACAGCTCCGGCTTCTGCACCAGCTGCATGCACATGTTGTCGACGATGCGATCGTCAAACTCGATCTCGGGATACTCCTTTGCGACCTCCGAAGCCACCTGCAGGAAGAGGCCGTCGGTGAACTTGAGAATGTTGGCTTTGTGGACCGCGGTCACCTTCCGCCGGTGATTCGCACGCGCGTAATCGAACGCCCACTTCACTATTCGCCTGCTGCCGCTCACGGAGATCGACTTGATACTGATCCCGGAATCGGGAGGAATGATCCCTGCGCCCGTCTCGGCTGCTAACTCAATAAGCTTCTGCGCTCCCTCCGAACCCTTCGCAAACTCCACGCCTGCGTAAAGGTCCTCCATATTCTCCCGTACGATCACGAGGTTCACATTGTCGTAGCGGCTTCGCACACCTGGGTAGCTCTTGCACGGTCTGAGGCAGGCATACAGACCCAGGCTCTTCCGGAGAGCTACGTTGACGCTTCTGAATCCCTTGCCGACTGGTGTGGTAATCGGCCCTTTCAGCGCCACCTTGTTTCTCTTGATCGACTCGATCACACCTTCTGGAAGCGGCGTGCCGTACTTCTCCAGCACGTCCACTCCGGCTTCTTGTACGTCCCAGTCAAACTGGACACGGGTCGCCTCCAGGACGCGCCTGGTGGCCTCGACTATCTCTGGACCAGTTCCGTCCCCGGGGATGAGCGTTACTCTGTATGCCATTGCTGGACTCCTCCAACCGCGTTGTCGTGAAAGCGGTTCGCGATCCGCCCACGTTCCATTCTAAAGTAAAGCGGCGACTCTAAAGTAAAGCGGCGACCAAACCCGCGGGGTCTTTGGCCCGTGATCCTGAACTGGCGCGCCGTGATCCCCGAGACCCCGCGGGTTTCATCCTGGCCTTGGTTTAGCTCCTGGCGTATTTCCTGGGGCCTGTCTCGTATAGGTCCTCGCCGGCGCAATCCACTATGACGATGGCAGGGAAATCCTCCACTTCGATTAACCTGATTGCCTCGGTGCCAAGGTCGGGATAAGCCACGACCTCGGCGGACTTGATGCACTTGGACAAGAGAGCCCCGCTGCCTCCGGTTGCGCCGAAATACACGGCGCCGTTTCTGACGATCGCTTCCTTAACTTCGCGGCTGCGCAATCCCTTGCCAACCATGCCCAGCAGCCCGATGTCAATCAGGAGAGGAGCATACTTGTCCATCCTCGAGCTGGTGGTGGGACCGGATGCGCCAATCGGCCTTCCGGGTGGTGCCGGCGTCGGGCCCGTGTAGTAGATGGTCTGATCCTGGATGCTGATCGGCAGATCATCGCCGTTCGAGGCCAGCTCCCAGAGTCGCTTGTGGGCGGAGTCCCGCCCGGTCAGCATCTTCCCGTTCAGCAAGACGCGATCCCCTGCCTTGAGCTTCTTGACCTCCGAGCGGTCCAGAGGAAGCCTCAATCGAATCGCCTCAGACATGGCTCTCACCTCGCAGTAACACCGCTGTCTTGTGGCGATAGGCGTGACAACCTATATTGATCCCAACAGGCAGCGACGCGATGTGGGTAGGGAAGGTCTCGAGGTGAACGGCCAGAGCCGTGACGGTCCCGCCTAACCCCTGCGGGCCGATCCCGGTTCTGTTGATCGCCTCCAGCAGCTCCGCCTCCAGCGCGGCCACTCTCGGGTCGGGATTGGAGCTGCCGACATCCCTGATTAGCGCCTTCTTCGCTAGCAGGGCACACTTCTCGAGGTTGCCGCCGACGCCTACGCCCACCACGATCGGAGGGCAGGGGTTCGCGCCCGCGCGAGTGACGGCGTCCACGACCTCCTTCTTCACGCCTTCCCAACCCGCGGACGGGGTGAGCATAACTACCTTGCTCATGTTTTCGCTTCCAGCGCCCTTGGGAACGACTGTAATGACCAGCTCATCCACATCGCTCTCCTCGAAATGGATGATCGGAGGGGTGTTGTTGCCGGTGTTCTTGCGCTCGAACAGCGGCTCTGCCACCAGACTGGCACGCAAGTACCCGTCGGTGTAGCCCCTGCCCACACCATCCGTGATGGCGCTAGTAAGGGTACCGCCCTCGATAGTCACGCCGGGGCCCTTCCGAACGAAGACCACGGCTATGCCGGTGTCCTGGCAGTAGGGGATTCTTTCCTCGACAGCCACTTCCGCGTTCCGAAGCAATTCCTCGAACACGGCCTTCCCCTGTGGCGATTCTTCCACCTCGAGGGCTCGGCGAAACGCGGTGCGGGCATCCTCTGGCAGCTCATACGCCGCCGCGATACACAGTTCGCGCACCTTGTCGGCGACCTCGCTGGCTCTTACGCTTGGCAATCCTCCGTTACCTCCATCCGG
>JAJYKO010001041.1 GCA_021788565.1 Chloroflexota bacterium | reverse complement strand
GATGAGAGCCTCTACGAAACACCGAGACGAGCGGCCCGTCGTCCTCACTCGTCGTCCAGATCGAGCACCTCGCGTATTGCCTCGGCCACGACGTGCATCGTCGAGGAGGACAGGCGAGCGAGGGGACCCTGGACCAACCGCCGGTTGTCGATTGCTCGGAGCTGGTCAATCAGGAGGTCGGAGCCGCGCCGGAGGCCGCTTGAGGCCGGCATGTGAACTCGGAGCGGCTCCGCTTCGGCAACTATGTTGGTGGTGAGAGGGATGATCAGAGTAGAGGGATGGCCCGCATCCAGGAGCGCCTGCGCCTGCACGATCAGCACGGGGCGCGTCGTTCCCGGCTCGGTGCCTCGCTGCGGATCGAGGTTCGCCACCCAAATTTCGCCCCTATTCGGCATCGGAGTCCCGCTCAACAGCCGCGAATTCGGCGTTGACCCGCATGCTCTCCGCTCGGACCCTGCGGGATGCCTCCGCCAGTCGCTCGGCTCGAAGTTGCGCTCGCGTTTCTCGGTTCATCCTCTCGATGGCGCGCCGAATGTACTCTGCCCTGGACAGCTGGAGCGCCCGCGCGTACTCCCCACTGGCCTTGGCGAGCTCGTCGGGCAGCTTGAGAGAAATCGCTCCCATGCCTCGCACCTCAGATACCAGGAAAGGATATACGGAGAAGATACCCCATGTCGATATGTCAGTCAAGTGAGGCCGCGCGACGATGGGTGGGACGGCCCCCATTTCGGGGAGCACTGGGTCGCCCCGGTCTGAGCCCAGATGGATCGGTTCGTGCCTCTGGTGCTCCATCATTCGTGGGAGGTCGTGCTATGGTCAGGACCCTTGGCTACTACCTGGGGATCGCGTATCTGGTCAGCGGAGTCGCATATCTCTTGAAGCCACGGCTCGGCTTCGGATTGTTTGAGGGCAGGCTGCGTCCTTACGTTCCAGATTCCATCAGCGAGGTGAGCATCGAATACACTCGCCTGTCGGACCGGGCTCTGCGGTATCTGTACCTTTCGTACATTCTGGATGGAGGCCTGATGCTGTGGCTAGCCATCAAGCGTGGGTCTTGATTGCACCTTAGAGTTGGCCCTGGCTTGAACATGGGAATCGGGCGCAGAGGCTATCGAGGAGGCCATCATGGAAGGTAACGGCGGTCAGCCGTCCACCATCGACGAGTACATCTCGCGGTGTCCGGAAGATGTGCAGGATACTCTGCTTGTCGCTTCGCCCTACGCCGCGGTTGTCGAAGAGTACGACCTCGAAATGGCGCGAGAGCTCGCGCAGTAGGTGGCGCGTCCGGCAAATCGCCATCACGTTTGTAGCCGCAGCCTTTAGGCTGCGCGTCCTCGTGGGGGCAGACGGTCGCGAACCAACGAGGCCACTGAAGCGGCGACCAAACCCGCGGGGTCTTTGGCCCCTGATCCTGAACTGGCGCGCCGTGATCCCCGAGACCCCGCGGGTTTCATCCTGGCGTTGGTTTAGTAAGGCAGGCCCTTCGCCCCCTGAATCCCCTTGAGGGCAGAGATCTCCCCCATGTGGTGAGCCGTATGCGTAGCCACCAGCGCTAGGACGTCCGCCACCGTGCGATCCGTGCCCCCCACGCTGACCTGTCGCCGTAGCTCGTCGGAGGTGAGCCCGGCCACGTATTTGTCGGTGGCTGAGCGAACCTCCTCCTGATAGGCCAGGAGGACCGCGAGTGCCAGTTTCGTGTTGTTGGACTCCTCCCAGCTGGAGCCGCGACCGGGCAGGACCTTCAGCCCGGTCCTCTCACTCCATCCGCCAGCGTTCCACAACGGTGACTTGCCCTGAAGTATTCTCTGGACGAACGAGTCCTCTCCCAGGATGGCATGGACCAGGGTAGTGCCTATAGGGTTAGCCGTGCCCGGGGGTGCCCAGTTGAGCTGCTCGTCCGTGAGATCTTTCGTCACCGCGTCGGACACGCCGCGGACGCTCGCAAACTGGCGCTGCAGGTACTCCCTCGCATCCATCTTCACCTCTCGCGATTCACCGATCTTTTATTGAGCCCCTTGACGACCAACCAACGCCGTGGGGTGGGCAAGGATGGTCCAGCGGGCCGGCAGAGCCGCCGGCCCCTACAGCTCCCTGTGTCTCCCACTCACCTCTCGCGATTCACCGATCTTTCGTTGAGCCCCTTGACTACCAACCAGCAACGTGGGGCGGGCAAGGATGGTCCAGCGGGCCGGCAGAGCCGCCGGCCCCTACAAATCCCTGTGTCTCCCGCTCACCTCTCGCGATTCACCGATCTTTTGTTGAGCCCCTTGACGACCAACCAACACCGAGGGGCGGGCAAGGATGGTCGAGCGGGCCGGCAGAGCCGCCGGCCCCTACAGGTCCCTGTGTCTCCCACTCACCTCTCGCGATTCACCGATCTTTTGTTAAGCCCCTTGACGACCAACCAGCACCGTGGGGCGGGCAAGGATGGTCGAGCGGGCCGGCAGAGCCGCCGGCCCCTACAGCTCCCTGTGCCTCCCACTCACCCCGACCCGCGTCACAGCGCGCCCTTCAGGTCCGGGATGATCTGGCCGGCAAAGTCGATGTGCTTCGGGCAGCCCAGCTTACCGCCGGGGTCCAGAGGTCTGTCCAGCAGCCCCAGGTCTCGGGCCAGTTTGGCGCGCTCCGCGCCCAGGATGTCTCGGGGATCGAAGCCGAGACGGAATGCCTTCACCGCCGCCGCCGGGTTGAGCTGGGCCCTTGGGTCGCCCTGGGGCACCGTCTCGTCGGCCTGGCAAATGCCGCAGAGGATGCACTCGTTTGACTTCTCCAGCCTCTGCTCCCTGTCGTGCTCCATCCTCCCGTTGTAGGCGGGGTCCAGCACTAG
>JAJYKO010001040.1 GCA_021788565.1 Chloroflexota bacterium | reverse complement strand
CGATCAGCATCTCATTCTCGGAGCAGTACATGGAAACCCAGACGTTGCGCCTCTCTTCCGGCAGGGAGGCAACGGCGTCGAAGGCGTTCTCTATCAGGTTTCCCACCACAGTAACCAGATCTACTCCCTCCAGCCACGACTCGCGTACCGGAACATAGCTATCTGGGTCCACTGTCAACGAGATATTCCGCTCGTTGGCCACGCTTATCTTTCCCAGCATCAGTCCGGCAAGGGCAGGATCGTGGATTCGCCTGGTGACGAAGCCTACGATCTCTTCATGGTTGCGAGTCACGGTGGATATGTACTCCAGGGCATCCTCATGCCTGTCCAGCTGGATCAGACCTGACACGGTGTGGAGGCGGTTCATGAACTCATGCGCCTGGGCGCGCAGCGTCTCTGCCAGCTGCTTTACACCCGTCAATTCTGCCGCTAGCTCCCTTATCTCGCTCAGATCCCTGAAGGTGGCTACGGCCCCTACCACCTTTCCCTCCACCAGTATGGGCACCCGGTTCGTGATGATTACGCGCCCCATCAACTCCTGTTCCTGATCGTAGTCGCGTCTACCTGTCGCCAGCACATCGGGCAGCCGGGTGTTAGGCAACACCTTCGCTACTGGCTTGCCCACGGCGTCCTGTCCCACCCCGGTTAGTCGCTCCGCCTCCTTGTTTACCAGGGCTACCCGACTGTTCTTGTCGACGGCTATGACTCCCTCTCTGATACTCTGGAGGATAGCCACCCTCTCCTCCAGAAGCGCCCTTATCTGTGCCGGCTCCAGACCGAAGATGCTCGCCTTGATGTTGTATGCCACCAGCCCCGCTCCCAGGATTCCCACAACCAGCCCGAGCAGTGAGACCACCCCGGCGTCCACCAGGACATCCCGCACCTCACCGTTCAGATGCCACATCCACATTCCAACGACCACCACACCCACCTGTTTATGGTTATCGTCGTAAATGGGGACGAAGGCCCTCAGCGACGGGCCCGAAATTCCAACTGCCTGCGAGACATACTCCTGCCCCTGAAGAGACGGGCCCTCGTCGCCACCCGTGAACAGCTTTCCTATCAACTCCGGGTTCGGGTGGGCATACCGGACTCCCTCCATATTGAATATCACGATGAGATCCACTCCGCTCTGCGACATCCACATCTCGGCCAAGGGCTGCAACTGGTTCTCCGGATGCTCCAGCTTGAAAGAACTTCGCACTTCCTCTCGATCCGCTATCATCCGTGCGACGCCTAAAAGCCTGTCTCCGATGATCCCGTTTATCTCCAGGGTGAGGGTCTGCGAGGCAAAGTACCCCGCGACAATTCCTGAGAACAGGACCACAGTAACCACGAGAGCGGCTAGCTTCCACTCCAGGGGCGGGGTAGGGAACGACGGATGCAAGAGGTGAACTCGTCTGTTGGGAGCGCTGTTACTGGCCGTCGTAGAGCCTCCGGCGGTTAGTGAACAGCCCCGAGTTTACTAGCCGGCCCGTAACGTGTCAATGACATGAAAGTGGGCCCGCTCCTTCCAGCTGCGGATTATCCCCAATAATGTGGAAAAGTGGCCACTTTCCTGTGGATAACTAGTAACGTATGTGGATAACACGCCGCGTTCTCCACGGCTCCGCGCCGGCTTCCGGAATCACTTTTACGTGACTGATAGGATGTAAGGCTTCCTTCAACGGCTATCCACAAACCATCAACAGCTTCTCCAGGATAGGCCACGCACTCTTCACGCTCAATATCCCCATTTCCACATCCCCTACTAAGGCTACTGAAATATATTCCCGGGAAGGGACTGGTTGTTGAAGAGCTTTGTTCTCCGCTATAGTGGGCACGTCTCTTGCGCGACTTAGGAGAGCAATGTTCATCGACGAAGCAACAATCTATGTCAGGGCCGGCGATGGTGGCAACGGAGCCGTGAGCTTCCGGCGAGCCAAGTTCGTCCCTCGCGGTGGACCGGATGGTGGGGATGGCGGCCGCGGGGGAAGCATTTACCTGCGCGCTACCGAGGATCTTAACACTCTCTACAGCTTCCACCACGGGCAGCGTTTCAAGGCAGGGCGTGGTGAGGACGGGGCGGGCAATAGAAAACATGGTTCCAAGGGAAACGACCTGGCCATCCCAGTGCCGGTTGGTACCGTAGTTCACGATAGCAATGGGAAAAAGATAGCGGATCTGGAAGCGCCTGGTAGCGAGGCGCTCGTTGCCAGGGGTGGGCGAGGGGGTATAGGGAACGTCCATTTTGCCACCTCGGTTCAGCAAGCCCCCAGAATCGCTCAGCGCGGGGAGCCCGGGGAGGAAGCGGAGCTGAGGCTGGAGTTGCGGCTGCTGGCTGATGTGGGGCTGGTGGGGCTTCCGAATGCCGGCAAGTCGACGCTGCTCGCCACGATCACTGCCGCACGACCGAAGATAGCGGACTACCCGTTCACGACTTTGGTGCCGAATCTCGGGGTGGTTGCGCTGAACGACACCACTTTCGTAGTGGCGGACATCCCTGGGTTGATCGAAGGTTCCCACGTTGGAGCTGGGCTCGGCCTGGAGTTTCTACGACACATCCGGCGGACGAGACTGCTGCTACATCTGATTGATGGAAGCGCAGTGGACCCGCTTAAGGACATGGATGTGGTGAACCGCGAGTTAGCCGAGTACGATGCATCCATAAAGGAGAAGCCCCAGCTGGTGGCGGTAAACAAGATGGACCTGCCCGCGGCGTGCGAGGCGTGGGCCGAGCTATCTGAAAGCCTGAGAAAGAAAGGGATAGATGCGCTGGCTATCTCGGCGGCCACCGGAGAGGGGGTGCAGGAACTGGTGAACCTGGTGGCGGCGAGACTCGCCGAAT
>JAJYKO010001039.1 GCA_021788565.1 Chloroflexota bacterium | reverse complement strand
GCCGTTTTCAATTTCCATTTCGAGCGGACACATGTTGTCGCAAACATGACACGCTACGTGTTTCTTCTCTGCCATACGAATTCCCCTTTCTGGTGTCTGTAGTTACGGCCGAGTTGGGTTACTGCCGTACAAGCCCTGGCCTGGCGGCCAGGAATCCCGCTTCGCCCCGACGGCCAGGGTGCAGCCCGTAAGCCATTGCCTTCCAGGTGCTGGCGCATCAACTGCGCTCGGGCGCCATGCAGGCGTTGTGGAGGCGCCAAGTAACGGGGTGCTCGGCTTGGGTCAGCTGTTCCCATCGGCCGCGCCGTCCTCGGCGACGGGGACCAGGGCTGAGAAAGTCGTGGCGCAGAAGGCGTGACAGGTAGCAAGAATGCGCTCGCTCAGTTCGGGGTCGTCGACGACCCGAGCCAGCAGCAACCCTCCAACCATGGTCGCCACGAGCGCAAGCTCCGCATCTCCGTATTGGTGCTTCGCGCCGTCCGAAACAAAGGGAGCCAGGCTACCAAAGAATTTCCGCAGAGCCTCAGTGAAGTCCCGCCGCACCTCGATAGGGGCGTGGACCAACTCTCCGGCGAGCGCGGGTATCAGGCATCCCCCAGCTAGGTTGTCCCGATGCTGAACGCTCAAGTAGTGGTCGAGGATGGCGAGCAATTCGCTGCCTGGAGCGGCGCCACGGGCGATGGCAGGCATCTTTAGCGAACTGCCAAGAACGGTTTCGGAGCAGGCTTCGGCGACGAGAGCATTCTTGGAGGGGAAATGGGCGTAGAAGCCGCCATGTGTGAGTCCGACTCGCGCCATTACCTCGGGTACGCTCACGCCCTCGATGCCTGCCTCGCGGAAGGCTTGGGAAGCGGTCTGCACTATCCGTTTTCTTGTCTGCGACTTGTGATCCTTGGAATATCGCGCCACGGGGCCTCCGAGGAAAGAATGATATGACGGTCATAATATAATCGTGCAGGGTCGTGGCTGTCAATTGGAGAGAGCAGAGGGGGGACGGGGCAGGCGCACCAGATTCGCAAGGGCACGGTCGGGGCCGGGCGCTGAGCCCTTAACTTGATCCCAACCGCACTCAAATACCACGGTGACACTCAGGGGCTGTCATTCTGAGACGGAGCGAAGCGGAGGCGAAGGATCTCCCGATTCCTCGCGAGCCCAGAGAGCTTCTTCGGCGCTACGCACCTCAGAATGATAGCTGTCACTGCGGTGCTTAGCGGCCTGCTGCAAGTGGAAGGTAGCGACATCTCTCAGAGGAGGTGAACCTTCGAGGGCACGCTTTTCCGCGAGTAGATCTCGTTCGGCCTTGGCCAGCAATGTCGGGTCAGACGGGCTCCTTGCTGCTCAAGCTGCTGCATACAGCAGGCGCCATTCCCGGGCCACTGTGGCCGGCAGCGAGGCGATCACAGGAAGCTCCCGCTCGAACTCCTCCCGCGTTAACACCACGACCTCTACTGGTACACCGGACGGGTGACCCGCCAGTGCTCGGTAAGCCGCCTGCTCGCGAACGTACCGCGGGTGCTCCGACGTGGGCACGACGACCAGCAGATCGTAGTCTCTGTCGTAGGTTGCATCACCGCGTGCTTGCGAGCCGAACAGGTAGATCCGCTCCGGCGACAACGCACGAACCAGCCGTAGAATTACTCCTGCAATGACTCCTTCGGGCTGTTGGTCGCGGTCCGTCACTTCCCAGAGCCTCTTATGAACTATGGGTAGGATTGTGTAGACTTATGGTATGGAACCACCCAAACCCTACCCGAGCGACGTGAGCGACGAGGAGTGGCCCTTCGTCGCTCCCTACCTGACCTTGATGACGCTGGCGGCCCCTCAGCGCCAACACAACCTGCGCGAGGTGTTCAACGCCCTGCGCTACCTGGTGCGAGCAGGTTGTCCCTGGCGGATGCTGCCCAACGATCTGCCGCCCTGGGAAGCGGTCTACCAGCAAGCCCAACGATGGCTGGCTGCTGGCTCTTTCGAGGCCATCGTCCACGACCTGCGCATGATGCTGCGGCTACCCAAGGCAGAGAGGCCCAGCCCTCGGCGGCCATCTTCGACGGCAGGACGATGGGCTCGACCCCGGAGAGCGGGTCCAGAGCGGGCTATGACGGGCACAAGAAGAGGAAGGGATCGAAGGTCCACATGGCCGTGGACACCCTCGGCCACCTGCTGGCGCTGCACGTCACTCCTGCCAACCAGCAGGAGCGGACCCAGGTCGAGAAACTGGCCAAAGCGGTGCAAGAGGTGACCGACAACCACGTCGAGTTGGCCTGGGTCGATCAGGGATATACCGGTGAGGATCTGGCGCAGGCGGCCCGAGAGCAAGGCATCACCCTGGAGGTGGTCAAGCTGCCCGAGACCAAGCGGGGCTTCGTGCTCCTGCCAAGACGCTGGGTGGCCGAGCGTAGCTTCGGTTGGATGGCTCGTTTCCGGCGTTTGGCCAAGGACTACGAGCGGCTGGCCACGACCCTGGCTGGGCAGCACTGCCTGGCCTTCGTCTTCCTGCTCTTGCATAAGGCTGCTCCACTCCTCACCGGAGGTCCATAACAGGCTCTAGACCTTCCCTGGGAGTGCCCGCTGGGAAGCATGTTCGACCAGCAGGAAGATCGGGGACCACGTCGGCCCTCTCGTCGTCAGAGATATCGCTCTGATACCCTCCTCGGCGCATGAGCCGAGGATATTCTGATACCCTCCTCGGCGCATGAGCCGAGGATATTCAGGCTCGAAGTGTATGGCAGCTCTAGAACGCCCCCGGCGCCTTGTCCGGGCGTGGCTGTGGCTCCAGACGCTTGGTGACGAACTCCACGAGTGCCGGCACGCCGTCTTCGGTCGCGGCTAT
>JAJYKO010001038.1 GCA_021788565.1 Chloroflexota bacterium | reverse complement strand
CTCTTCCCTGACTGTGAACGGGGTCTCCTCCTTGCCCTTCCTGGTGCCCATCCCCGCGTCGAAGAGGTCACAGCGAGAGCCATAGTACAGCTTCTCGCCGGTGCTGGTGGTCATGGCGCTGATGGCGCAGCTGTTCTCGCACTTCTGACAGTTGAAGTTAGTGACGGTGTAGCTGGCCTTCGCGATTTCGGAGAAGCCTCTGAAGCCGGAGGGGCGCCCTCCCGGCTGCGCCTCCATCGCGAGGAGCGCTGCCCCTATCGCCCCCGTGACCTCTTTGTGGTCTGGAACGACCAGGGCTTTGTCGGGTAGCTCTGCCTTGAACGCCGACACGACGGCCTCGTTGTAGAAGACGGCACCGGTGAGGAAGACCCGATCGCCGACCCGCCTGGTGCCGACCACCTTGGAGCGATAGTTCTTGGCGAGCGAGGTCGACAGGCTCGAAACGATAACGTCCGGCGAGACGCCGGAGTGCTGTGCAGAGGTGACGGCCTGGCTCATGAAGGCCGTGCACTTCTCCCCCAGATCGAGCTGGCTCTCCGCCTGAAAGGCAAGCCGCGCGAATTCCCCGGTCCGGGTGGATATGCCGAGCTGTTCCGCTAGCTCGTCGATGAAGCTGCCGGTCCCAGCGGCACAGGCCTTGTTCATCTGGTAGTCCAGCACCGTGCCGTTCTCCAGGTACACATACTTGGAGTCCTGGCCGCCCAGTTCGAAGATGGTGTTGACCTCGGGGTCGATCTGGAGGGCTGCCCTGGTCTGAGCCGTGATCTCGTTCTTGATCAGGTCGGCACCGATGAAGTTGCCGACCAGGTAGCGACCGGACCCAGTAACCCCGGCGGCTTTGACCCGTATCCTACCGTCTACCTGCTCGGCCAGCCTTGCCATCAGCTGCTTCACCGCTTCCAGTGGCTGTCCTGCCGTCATGAGATAGCTCTTGGCGAGCAACTCCCCGGTAGCGGTTATGACGGCGGCCTTCGTACTCGTGGAGCCGACGTCGACGCCGAGATAGGCATCCACCGTTCTCTGCATCAGCACCGGCGGCTGCCAGCCGTCCCGGGAGAAGGAGGGCTCAAGCTGCCTGGGGATGTGGAAGACCTCTCCTTCCGCACCTGCATTGGCGTAGAGAGCTCGCGGCGGGGTGGATGCGTGCCTGGCAAGTAGAGCAGCCCCGATGGCCTCTCTATCGCCGTGCATAGGAGGCACCACCACGTGTTGCGCACCCAGCACCCGCGAGAGGGCCCTGACCACGCCCTGATTTGCGGCGACGCCTCCGATGCAGAAGACCGGCAGCTCGAAACGGTCGCGCCACTGGGCCACGATCATTCGGGCGATGCTATCCGATAGGCCAGCCAGCATACCTGAGATCGGCCAGCCTTTCTGTTGGAGGTGGATCAAATCGGACTTGGCGAATACGCTGCATCGCGCGGCGATGCGCGGAGGGGCTTCCGTCCATTCCAGCGCGTGGGACCCAAACTCCTCGATGTTGATCCCGAGACGAGATGCCTGTTGCTCCAGGAAACGTCCTGTGCCGGCGGCACAAAGGGGAGAGCGAGCCACTCGCCATGCCTTGTTCGAGCCTTCTGGCATGCCGATGACCAACGCGGACTGAGCACCGATCTCGACAATAGTGTGCGGTTCCCCGCCGTCCCAGAGTACACCGGTGATGGCGCAGAATGGCGAACTGAACAGCTGCCAGCCATCGTCGCTGCTGTACAGCTGCCTTCCTGAGCCAGTGGCGCCAGCTCCCGCGATCCGGTCGAGGGGAATCGACTGTCCGACGCGATCGAGCACCATTGCTATCGCCGAGACCGGCCCTCGGTGTATCCTCTCGTGGTCGACGAGTAGAAGACGCCCCGAGGCATCCACCACTGCGGCGCGGGCATTCACTGAACCGATATCCAGACCGAGATATAGGTTCGGGGAAGTGCCGTTTTCTGGTGGTGGAGTTGATTGCGGAGCGGACAAGTTGCTCTCCTTGACGCGGCTGGTATTGTCGGTGCTGGATCTACATGCCGACCCGGCATTATACAGCGTATCCCTAAACAAGGCACTCGGTTTGCCCTATAATATTGATAGGGGATTCTTGCACGTCCTTTTAGAGATCTCGGGGTACAAGGCACGAAGGGGGATTGGACTCTGATGGCAGTGAGGAAGATCGTATTGCTGGGCGACCCTGTACTTCGCCAGAAGGCGAAGCGGGTGACCCGGTTCGATGCGTCGATTCAACAGTTGATTGACGACATGATCGACACGATGAGGGACGCGCCCGGCACCGGTCTGGCCGCGCCTCAGGTAGGTGTGCCTCTTCGTATCGCCGTGATTGAAGTTGACGAAGAGATCACGGTGGTCTGCAATCCTGAGATCGTACTGATGGAAGGAGAATACGAGCCGGAAGAGGGTTGTCTCTCCATTCCTGGGTACGTGGCGAACGTGAAGCGCGCACTCAAAGTGGTCGTGAGGGCGAAGAACCGCCGGGGCAAGGACATCAAGGTGAAGGCTGACGGACTTCTGGCGCACGCGCTGCAGCACGAGATAGATCACCTGGATGGTATCCTGTTCATCGACCGGCTGCCGAGCCTCGACCTCCTTCGGAAGGTGCCACCCAGGCAGGAAGAGGTTGAGGAGGCCGAGGAGGAGAGCGCTGCCGAGACGATGGCATAGCCAAATTGACACGAGTCTCTGCCGGGCTATATACTCGTTCAGAATGGTCACTGGTGAGGGACCAACGCTTTTCCCCGGTTAAGGTCGCAAGCGCCACTTTGGGAGGACTGGCATCGGCCAAGTCCTCGCTTTTTGTCGGCTCTCCGGGCGCCTCACACCGTCGCTTCGCGCACTTT
>JAJYKO010001037.1 GCA_021788565.1 Chloroflexota bacterium | reverse complement strand
TCCGATCTCGAAAACCGCGCCGATGACCTGCTCCCTCACCAACCCCAGCAGCCGGCTGATGATGTTGCCCAGCATTATGATGCCCGCGGCCTTAGCTATGCGAGTATTATTTTCCAGAGAGGTTCCTCCTCGGGTGAGTCTGGCGCATAATATAGAGTGAGCCCCGCGAGGGCAACCCAGGGGACCACTTGGCGTTGAAGACAACGCCGGGCGCGAGGTCCCTGGGCAAGAATGCTGTAGGAAAAGAGAAGGACGTTCTTGGCAGAGTCAGAGCTCATATTGGTCAGCGGCGTGACGGGCTACGTAGGTGGCCGGCTGGTGCCCCGGCTGCTCGAGGCAGGTTACCGGGTGCGGGTCCTGGTGCGCGACGCCTCTCGCTTGCAGGGACGCCCCTGGGTGGACCAGGTGGAGGTCGCCTGCGTCGATATCCTCCAACCGGAGAGACTCACCTTCGCGATGGAGGGCGCGGGCACGGCATACTATCTTATCCACAGCATGAGGGAGACGAGTGAGTTCGAGCATCGTGACCTGGAGGCTGCCCGCAACTTCGGCGAGTCTGCCCGGGTCGCGGGGGTGCAGCGAATCGTCTATCTGGGCGGACTGGGCGACCCCGAAGGCCATCTCTCCAGACACCTGCGCTCTCGTCAGGAGACCGGTGCACTCCTGAGGCAGTCGGCTGTGCCGGTTACTGAGTTCCGTGCCTCCATAATAGTCGGCTCCGGCAGCGTGTCGTTCGAGATGATCCGCTACCTGGCGGAGCGGCTCCCGCTGATGGTCTGCCCGCGGTGGGTCTACACCAGGGTGCAGCCGATCGCTATCAGGGACGTGCTCAGCTACCTTATGAGCGCCCTCCAGCTGCCCGAGAGCGAGGACAGGATCATCGAGATCGGCGGGGCGGACGTGCTGACCTACCGAGATATGATGACCACCTACGCGCGGATCAGGGGGCTGAGGCGGGTGCTGATCCCGACGCCGCTGCTGACGCCCAGGCTTTCCTCATACTGGGTCCACCTGGTTACCCCCGTCCCAGCCAGTATCGCACGGCCGCTAATCGAGGGGCTGCGCAACGAGACGGTAGTGCGCGGCGACCTGGCGAGGGAACTCTTCCCAGCCATAAGGCCGATTGACTACGAGACAGCCGTTCGGCTCGCGCTGGTGAAGCTGGAGACGGGCGACGTGGAAACGGCGTGGAGCGGCGCCCTCGCCACCAGTATGGGTGACGTTCCCCCCGTGACCCTCACCAATGAGGAGGGGATGATCCTGGAGCGGCGTCAGCAAAGCGTGCACGCCACACCTCAGGCGGTCTACAGGACCTTCAGTGGCATCGGCGGCCACCGCGGTTGGTTCTACTTCGATTGGGCCTGGAACCTGAGGGCCATGATGGATCGCGCGATAGGTGGCGTGGGGTTCCGCCGCGGCCGCCGCCACCCGGACGAAATCACGGTCGGGGAGGCCCTGGATTTCTGGCGGGTCGAGGCCGTGCAGCCCAACAGGTTGCTCCGGCTACGTGCCGAGATGAAGGTGCCAGGCCGCGCCTGGCTGCAGTTCGAGTCCCACCCGGAGACCGGGGGCACGACCCGGCTGATACAGACGGCCTATTTCGCCCCGAAGGGACTCTCGGGCCATCTCTACTGGTACGTGCTCTATCCCATCCACTCGATGATCTTCTCCGGTCTGGTTCGTGAGATAGCCCGCAGGGCAGAAGCCAGCCCGCGGGGCGAGACACATCCCTCGCACGCGCAGGACCTCGCGCATCCCTCGTAGGAACGACCGACGGAACCAGAACCCGCTAAGGTGATCAGGCTGGGGCTTCGGAGAAGGCCGTCACCCAGATGTCGCGCATCAGCAGCACCAGTATGATGACGACGATGGTGGCCATTCCCAGGCACCAGTAACACACGGCGTGCAGCACCATCACCTCGATGCCGGTGAGATACGCCATGAAGAGCGCCTCGGAGAGCACCAGGGCGTACATCACGAGGGTAGCATCCAGGTAGCTACGACCCTTCGCCCGCAGCCGCCACAGACTGATGCCGAGTACGAAGAGGGTGACAACCATGCCAAAGGCCGCGGTGGGCACCCCGAAGATCTCGGCGAAGGGGCTTGTATTCACGTCGGCGCAACCATGGTAGGCCCCGCATGGGGGTATCTCTCCCATCCAGTGGAGTACCGAAAGGTAGGCGGAGTCTGCCAGGCCCAGCGTGGCCAGCACCGGAACGGCCCATCTGTTCAAAATGGCGCTCACTTCTTCTTCGATAACTCCTGGTTGATGATCTGCTGCCAGTCGCTCAACGCCGGCACTCCCTGGACCTTCTTTCCATCGACGAAGAAGGTCGGGGTGGCGTTTACCCCCAAAGCCACCCCCTGGTTCTTCTGATCAAGCACGGCCGCCTGGTACGTTCCCTGATCGAGCGCTGCGTTGAACTCCTGCTGATTCAACCCAAGCTCCGCGGCGAACCGCTTCAAGTTCTCCGTGTTGAAGGCCCCCGAATTCTCGGCCCCCTGATTCTGGAACAGGATGTTCTCGTATGCCCAGTAGTACCCCTGAGCTGCCGCGGCCTCAGCAGCCTGGGCTGCCGTGTAGGACTCGGGCCCCAGGAACGGGAAGAAGTGGGTGACGAAGCGCACCTTCCCGGTGTCCACAAACTGCTTATCGAACTCGGGCTGCCTGGTCAGATAGTAGGCGCGACAGGCCGGGCACTGAAAGTCGAACCACTCTTCCACCAGCACCGGCGCGTTGGGATTACCCTTTTCAAATGGATCCGATTTGTTGGGATCGGGGGCGGCAACCACAGCGGTGGCGGCCGGACTGGAGGGGGTGAGGCTCCCAGCAAAGAGGCTC
>JAJYKO010000043.1 GCA_021788565.1 Chloroflexota bacterium | reverse complement strand
CCTCGATCTCCTCTGGTCCCTGCACCTCACCATGATGGAACTCCTGGACGCGGGGGACCCTCGCGCTTTCTCGGCCATCAACGATCGTTGGCACGTGACCATATATCGAGCGGCGGGGTCAAGGCTCCTTGAGAGAACGATCCGCACCATCTGGACCAAATGCCCCTGGGACACTTTCGTTTCAATTCCGGGACGGTCCACTGCGTCGATGGCGGAGCACGAACGCGTGATGCAGGCTCTAGCGGCGCGGGACCCGGACGCCGCCGAAAGGGCGATGGCAGAGCATATACGCAACGGAGGCAGGATGGTCTTCGCGATCGGGTCCGCCCGCCGCGAATCAGCGACAGATTAGCGTGGCATGAGCTTCCAGCCGACCTGCGTCAACCATGACCGACCCAACAACAGCCAATCCTTCGTGGGACTTCATTCCCAACGCGTGGGCTAGCGGTGCCCCGCCCGACTCCCAGATGCTGGGTCACGAGTAACAGATTACTGGCCTCGGTCACTCCCCGGCTCTCTCACTCGGGCACCGAAATAGGATACGCTCCAAACTTCCTTGTCGCCGCTCGCATCGCCTCGTAGTTTTCCCATTTCGTGCCAGGCATTAGCGTGTTGCCCGAGCACATCACGAAGCCACCACCCGGGCCGGCATGGCGGATGGCGTACTTCACCTCCTCCTCGATCTGTTCCTCGGTGCCCGAGGTGAGGGTCTCGCAGTTCACACCACCGAAAAAGGTGAGCTTCTCGCCGTACTTCTCTTTGAGGAGCTTCAGGTCCATGCCGATTCGCGGCTGGATGCCCTGCCAGCCGTCCACCCCCGCGGCCACGAAGTCGTCCAGGATCGGCCACAGGTAGCCGTCGGTGTGCTTGACAAAGAAGAGGCCGGCATCGTGGGCGGCCTTCACGGTTTCTGCCAGGTGCGGGAACAGGAACTCGTGGAACAGTTTGGGTCCCATCAAGGGTCCACGGTTGTCGCAGTAATCGGTGCCGGTGAGGACTCCGTCCACCCCCGTCGCAGCTACCGCCTTGATGGCAGCAACGGAACGCTTGGTGTACGCGGCGGCGGCCCTGCGGGCGAACTCCGGCTCATCGATCATCTTCACCAGGTAGTCTGCCATCCCGATGGTGTCCTCCCATGGGAAGGTACCATCGCTCAAGCGGGCGAAAACGAAATGCGTTCCCCCGATCTCCTTCACCACTCGCTCAATCGCCTCGAACTGGGTGGTGTCCACGCTGACGGGTGCGCTGGGATCAGGTAGATCCTCGATGGTGGTTGGAGGAAACTCATAGGCCATCGCGTGGCCGCCCGAGTCAGGGGAGTAGTGCCAGCTCCTCCCGCGCTCGTCCCTCCAAGCGAATTCGCCAAGCATCTCCGGTTTGGGATACGTTTCCTGCCTGGCCGGTACGGTCGGCACAACGACGAAGTCGAGCTCGAACTTTCGCGCGAGCCCGACGAGGTCACGGGCCGTGCTCTCCATGATCTCATCGCGCCTGCCCTCCCAGAGAGCAGTGTAGGCGCGCCATTTGGCTCGGTAAAGCGTCTTCACGCCGAGCGCCCGGTCGGTGATCTCCCAGTCTATGGCCTGCTCGCCGATCGGGACCCGATCCGGCTCGCGGTGTTCGAGCGCGGCGACCATCCGTGCTTTGGGCAGCATACTTGTCTCTCCTTCAAGGCCCAGGCTTGAGCCCTCATTGAACTCGATTGGTCCTCATCTCATCGGTCCCTCGATCCCATCGACCGGTGCCCCAGTGGGCAGTCGACGGATCGCCGAATTCCTTTTCATCATGGAAACCGTGGTACGCGGCCTCAGCGTCGGAGGTGCCAGTGGGATCAGGCTAACTGTTAAGGCAAACCGGAGGGGCAAACTCAATTATGCATTATGCATAGTCCATATATGGCTGTCAACGAGTTGCCGCGGCGCGGACTTCCGGCATCGGTCTTGCGTGCCCACCTGAGACACAAGCGCCATCCGGCGCTCCCCGCCACGAGCGAGAACTGGTCCGTCGCGACCTAGGACCGGGCGAGGTGCTCTTAAGGCATGCAGGAGCCTGGCCGAACCCGGCCAACCAGCGGCATGTAGTCCAGGTTCTCCTCACGGCTGGCTGACCTGACATGTGGCCAGGAACTCCTCTAGCAACACAGCGAAGCCGTCCTCGTCGCACGGCGGCAGTAACCTTGTCGCCGCCCGCTTCACCTCGGGGCCGGCATTGCCAACCGCGGCCGGTATGCCCACAACCCGCAACATCGAGATGTCGTTCTGGCTGTCCCCCACCGCGGCTGCCTGCTCCGCGGGCCAGTGGTCTTCAGCCAGGATGCGCTGAATAGCTCGGCCTTTGCCCGCCTCCGGAGAAATCAACTCGAGGAAAGAAGGTCCGGTGCGCTCTGCCTTGAGTCCAGAGGCAGCACCAATCTCCCTGACCGCTCGGTCGCGCTCGAGGTCCGTTGAATCGATAAATGTCAGGATCTTGAAGAGCTTCTCTGGATCCGTGGGGGCCGACCGCGCGGGCCGATAGTCGTGGAAGACGGCTACCAGCAGGGCGAGGTGGTCGTCCGTCACGTCTGACGACTGGAGAAAGAGTCCACGAACAGTATAGAGAACGTACGGTATTCGGGAGGCTCGAAGTCGTCCTTCAGCCTCAGGGCCGCGGTCCGCTATGCCGGCTAGTAGTCGCTCTCCCCGGCTGTCGAAAACCACCGAACCGTTGCCCGCGATCTGAGGGCACTCCAGACCCAGGGCAGACACGAGGGACCGGAGAGCCAGGTGGTGTCTGCCTGAGGCCAGGCTCACCCGGCCTCCCGCCCGTGTGTACGCCGAAATCGCGTCGGCATTCCGCTTGGATATCTCTCTCCTCGGGGGAATCAAGGTCCAGTCCACGTCAGTGAAAACCCACGGCATCCGTCCCCGCCCGGGATCACGCCGGTTCTCCAAAGCCAACTCCTCAGTTATAAGATCGACCTCATGGCCTGCATCAGGGGGTTATATCACAAACGCAGCTGTCACCGGGGCATTTGCCCGCATCAAGAGATGCGGGAAACTTCAGGCCTTGTTGCAGATTGTGGCTACGCGGCCTCTGCGGGTGACGATCCCGCGGGAAATCCGCCAGATCGGGAAGCTCCTCTGGCTAACCAACGTCCACTGTCCCATGGTCTTTGTATCCTGCCTGTCGACCACCTGTCTCGGGCATTCGCTCAGCCCCACCCCGAAGCATCTTCAACACGATGCCAATTCAGGAGACATGCCTTCGATTTGACACTGGTTTAACATTCGGCTGGTATGATCGTTAGGCTAATCAGGCGCCAGGAGTTTGTGATCACGATGGCGCAGGCCGCGGGAGACTCTTGTCCATGCGCTCTTCACTCACCTTAGCGCTCGTACTTTTCGCCGCGCTCGCGCTCACCGGCTGCTCGATCGGCGTTGGGCCTACTCGCCCTTCGACGTCAGCCGCCCCAAGTCCCCCGTCCGCGCATGCGGCAGGACCATCTGCGTCTGCGACACCAAGAGCGGTGGCAAAGCCGGCCCCCGGGGCCGCCGTGTCTCCAACGCCCGCTCGCACCTCATCGGCTGAACCGAGCGATCCCGAGGCTCACGCCGTCGAGGCTGTCATCCAGAAGGCCAACCAGGAGCAATCGGAAGCTTTCGCGAAGAACGATCCGTCCATCATGAAGGATACTGCCACCAGCGCCTACTATCAGGAACTAGTCCAGATCAACAGCAACATGGCACAGGGAGGGGTAGCCTCCATCAGACTGATCAAGACCGAATGGGGAGACGTCAGCGTTACAAACGCGACGACCGCCCACGCGACAACCTTCGAGACCTGGCGCACCGACTACAGCGACGGCTCGACCGACCAGAGCAGGGAGCGGAACGACTACACCCTCGTCAAAAAAGGTAATAGCTGGAAGATCCACACCGATGACAACCCCGGCACATCTACGACTTCGTCCGGTGGGGCGTCAACCGCAGACCCCTCAGGGCAGATAGCGCCGAGCTCACCCTTCACGCCTGCCCCATCCTCCCCTGGCCAACCCGCCAGCGGGACGGACACCTCGACCAACTGGTCCGGATACGCCGCAACCTCAGGGGTCTACACGCAGGTGAAGGGCAGCTGGACGGTGCCGGTGCTGCGGAGTTCCAGCGGCCTCAGCAGTGGGGCGAGCTGGGTGGGAATCGGCGGCGTTGATAGCCGAGATCTAATCCAGGCGGGCACCATGGAGACTACCACAGGCTCGGGCCAGGTCGGCTACGAGGCCTGGGTCGAGACCCTACCTCAAACCGCTCGACAGGTGCCGTTTACCGTGAAACCCGGCGACTCGGTGACGGGCTCGATAACTGAGCAGGGCTCCTCCAACAGGTGGGCGATTGAGATCAATAACAACACCACGGGAGAGAACTACAAGACGACCGTGCAGTACAGGTCCTCGCGATCGTCGGCCGAGTGGATAGAAGAGGCGCCGAGCGCTGGCCGCAGGGTGCTGCCCATAGACGACTTCGGGACCGTTCAGTTCAGCGGCGGCTCGGCCATCAAGAATGGCAAGAGCGTGACCATCGCCGAGTCTGGCGCGAAACCCATCACCATGGCCGCCTCCAGGGGAAGCGCCGTCGTGACACCGTCCGTCCTCA
Organism: Chloroflexota bacterium; assembly: GCA_021788565.1. Next base: position 9,456 of record JAJYKO010000043.1, on the reverse strand, counting down.
CGCCCGATGGTCAGGGTTTCACCGTGAGCCGCTCCGCGTCTACGCCAGTGCGGAGGGGCCGTTCCCGGTCCCGCTACTGACCGCCTCGGAGCACAGCTGATCTGACTTCTACCGTGGAATGCCTGACTGCAGGATCGCCACTGTCCCCTCGCGCCCCAGCCGGTGCAATCCACCATCCACAGGTTACCGGAGCGAATCGTTCTGCCTCGCTAGAGCAGCCTCGTTCACGCGCCGGCGAGCGGCGGCTGAGAGAACCGCCATCGCCGCGAGTAAATCGAGAAGCAGCTCAGCACTTTGCGCCGGATCCACGCCTTGGTGGAAAAGCAATTAACACGCCGTCTCGCCCGCCAGCCACCACACCAAAACAGCGGCGCAAAGGTTGACCCAGAATCAGGCCGGAATATACCATTGCGGGAAGTATCATCGACTCGTGAATTGCCGCTAGGGCGTGAGGTCATTTTGCGACACTCCTGCCGGCTCCAGGAGATACCCGATGACCTACCTCGAAAACTTGCGTCTGAGTGCCGAATCGTTGTTAGAACAGCTGCGGCAGCTAGGCGAGATTGGCCGCGATCGTGAGAGCGCCGGCCGTACCCGCCTAGCACTGAGCGATGAAGACAAGACCGCCAGGGATCAGCTGATCGCCTGGATGCGCGAACTCGATCTGGAGGTGCGCATCGACCGAATCGGCAATATCTTCGGAACATTACGTTCCGAGACAGACGACGGCAGCCAGCATCCGATCATGCTGGGATCACACATAGATACCGTGAAGAACGCGGGGATGCTGGACGGCTGCTACGGTGTGCTGGCCGGACTGGCTGTGGTGCGTGCCTTTCGCGACGCCGGCAGGCTGCCGTCGCGCTCCATCACCGTCGCAGCGTTCACCAATGAAGAGGGCGTGCGCTATCAGCCGGACATGATGGGGTCGCTCGTTTACGCCGGCGGGCTCTCTGTGAAGCAGGCGCTCGAAACGATCGGCATCGACGGCACACGCCTCGGCGGCGAGCTAGCCCGTATCGGCTACGCTGGGGACATGACTCCGGGGGCCATCGTGCCCGACGGGTACCTTGAGCTGCATATCGAGCAAGGTCCCATCCTCGAAGCCGAAGACGCTCTGATCGGCGTGGTGCAGGACCTTCAGGGCATTTCGTGGCAGCGAATCACGGTGCAGGGCAGCTCCAACCACGCCGGCACCACGCCCATGCATCTGCGCCACGACGCCGGTTGGGCAGCGGCGGCGATCGTGAACTTCCTGCGCGACCTGGCCCTATCCAGCGGCACCACCCTGGCAACCGTCGGCTCGCTGCGCCTCGAGCCCGACGCGATCAACGTGATCCCCCGCAAGGCTGTGTTCACGGTAGACCTGCGCGACCCCGACGAGTCGCGGCTGAAGTCGGCCGAGAAGCAGCTCGCCGGGTTTCTGGCGAAAGTGGCACAGCAGGAAGGCGTGACCATCAGCACGGAGCGTTTGGTGCGCTTCGAGCCCGTCACCTTCGACGCCGTATTGGTCGGTGCGATCGAAGCGTCCGCCGCGCGCCTCGGCTTCACTCACCGCCGCATGACCTCAGGCGCCGGCCAGGACGCGCAGATGATCGCCAGGATCGCTCCCGCGGCGATGATCTTCGTTCCAAGCCGTGGCGGTCTCAGCCACGATCCTAAGGAACACACCGACGACGATCAACTGATATGCGGTGCCGAAGTACTGCTGGACGTCGTGAAGGGAATGCTATCGACATGCTGATCGGCAACCTTCGCGCGTCCCGCGGCGCGTACCCTGCCCATCTCAGGAAAATTCTGAGTATCGAGGCAGCTAACGAAAGCCGAAGGTGGCTGTCCCACTGGAGCCTTCTTAACCCGAGCGCCACCCCACTGTCGGACCTGCCAGACACCGCTGCACAGCTGAACGTCGATCGCGTCAGCGTAAAGGACGAATCGGTACGTTCCGAGCTCGGGAGCTTCAAGGCGCTCGGAGCACCTATCGCGCTGGTTCGGCTGGTTCAGCGACTGCTCCCGGAGCACCGGCTCGACTCGGCGACGTTGCTTCGTGGAGACTATCGGGACCTGGTGTCCGGTCTCACCGTGATCAGCGCCACAGACGGGAATCACGGTCGGGCGCTGGCAGCGGCGGCACGAAGTCTGGGATGCCGCTGCGTCATCGTGCTGCACTCGGGGGTCAGCGCCGAACGCGAGCAGGCGATCGCCGCATACGGCGCACAAATCGTTCGGAGCGCAGGCGACTACGACGCATCGGTCGAAGAGACCGCACGATTGGCCGCCGCCAACGGCTGGCACGTGGTTTCGGACACCTCGTACGAGGGCTACGAGGAGATCCCCTGCGACGTGATGCAGGGATACGGTGCCATTGCCGCCGAGGTCATCGAGCAGACGGGGAGCCTGCCCGATCAGCCGGCGTTTACCCACGTCATCTTGCAGGGCGGGGTCGGCGGTCTGGCTGCCGGCGTGGCGAGCTACCTCTGGGAGTTCCACGGCCGGAATCGACCGCGCTTCATCGTAGTCGAGCCACAGCAGGCCGACTGCCTCCTCCAGAGCGCGATCGAAGGACGGCCCGCGCGAGCAACGGGCTCGGTCGACTCGGTGATGGCGGGCCTTGCCTGCGGGGAGGCGTCGCCCCTCGCCTGGAAGTTCCTCCAACTGTGCATAGACGATTTTCTGACCATCGCCGACCACGATGCGGTCAGCGCGATGCGGACGCTGGCCGCGGGCAGCGTGCGGGATGTGCCGGTCGTGGCAGGAGAATTCGGCGCCGCGGGCCTGGCTGGGCTCACCGTGCTGAGTCGGGATGTCCGGATGGCAAAGGCGGTGGGACTGGGCAGCAGTTCTCGTGTGCTGCTAATCAATACGGAAGGGGCGACCGCCCCCTCGGTTTACCTGGACCTGGTCGCTGAATCAGCCGCAGACGTCCAGAAGCGACAGGCAGCGTGGCTCGCCCTGCGACATGGTGGTTACGGCTTGTAGGGGCGGCTCGCGAGCCGCCCTATACGTCTCTCGATTTCAGGATGTCGAAATCGCCATGTCGCATCACAAGGAGTCAAGGCCAACTAGACGAGACCGGCAGATAGATCGAGAACCAAATCACCACGAGGATTTAGCATCATGGACAACGACTTGCAAGCCCAAATGGCCCGCTGGCGGCACCATCTGCACCAGCATCCAGAGACTGGCTTCGAAGAGGCCGCGACTTCCGACTACGTTGCCCAGGTGCTCACTGACCTTGGCCTGGAGGTTCATCGAGGCATCGGCGGCACGGGGCTGGTGGCCAGCCTGACCGCCGGCAGCGGCAATCGCGCGATCGGACTACGGGCCGACATGGACGCCCTGAACATCGAGGAGAACGCCCCCCGCCGGCCGCACGCATCGCGCACCCGCGGGAAGATGCACGCCTGCGGCCACGATGGTCACATGGCGATGCTCCTCGGGGCGGCCGCACTGCTGTGCGAGCGGCGAGACTTCAGCGGCACCGTGCGCTTCATCTTTCAGCCGGCGGAGGAGCACGGTCGGGGTGCCCAAGCAATGCTGCGGGACGGACTGTTCGAACGCTTTCCGGTGGATGCGATCTTCGGGGCTCACAATATGCCGGGCATGCCCGCCGGCAGCATCGCCACCCGCCCCGGCGGCATCATGGCCAGCGAAGACAACTTCGTGATCCACATCAAGGGGCGCGGAACTCACGCTGCCCGCCCCCACATGGGCGTCGACCCCATCGTCATCGGCGCCCAGATCGTGCTGGCGCTGCAGACCGTCGTCTCGCGCAATCTGGATCCCAGCCTGCAGGCGGTGATCTCCTGCACGGAGTTCATCACGGATGGGATCAGAAACGTGCTGCCATCCAACGTCCTCATCAAGGGCGATACCCGCAGCTACTCGCCGGCAGTGCAGGCCCTCCTCGAGACACGGATGCGCGAGATCAGCGAGGGTACCTGTCGGACCCATGGCGCCGAATGCGAGTTCCAGTACACGCACGAATTTGCCCCAACGGTAAACTCGGACGAATTCGTCGAACTTGCCGTGGCCGCGGCGACCAACCTCGTGGGGGCGGAAATGGTGCGCGGCAATATCGAGCCGATGATGACCTCTGAGGACTTCGGCGCCTTTCTTGGAGTCGTGCCTGGAAACTTCGTCTTCATCGGCAACGGTGACACGCTAGATAGAGGCGGCATTCCGCTGCACAACGCCAGCTACGACTTCAACGACGACATCCTGCTGACCGGGGCTCGCTACTTTGCGGAGCTTGCGTGGCTGTCCCTTCCCGTGTAACCACCTACACTCTGGTCCCGCTTGCCACGAAAACGCTGATCCTCGCCACGTCGCCCGAAGCGGAGTTGCCGCAGCAGTCCGATCCCGTGCACTCCACCTTCACGTCGGAGAGACCTGCCCCTGTGAACCACCCCTCAACCTGAGACCGTTCGAAACCCAGCCAGATGTCGGCCATCTCCCTGGCCATCCAGTCGTTGTCATGCCGATCCATGTCCGTGATCACGAGCCGTCCACCTGGCCTGAGAACGCGAGCCATCTCCGCGATCGCCTGGCTCGGGACCACAGTGTGGTGGAGATACATATTGGCGAAAACGGCGTCCACCTTCCCATCGGCGAGGGGGAGGAATTCGCCCTCGGATAGCTGCAGGTCCACATTGGAGACGCCGCGCAGGTTCTTTCTGGCCATCTCCAGCATCTCGGGCGAGTTGTCGAAGCCGTAAGCCCTGCCCACAAGAGGCGAAACCCCAGCCAGCATAAACCCAGTGCCGGTGCCTACGTCGGCTACCACGGAGTCAGCGGCAAGCTTCGCCCGGTCGATGGCCGCGTCCCTCACCTCCTCGGTGAAGTAGCCTTCGCGCATCGTATCCCACTCTGAGGCGACCCCTTTGAAGTAGCCCTTCACCGTGCTTCCGCAGCAGCTCGACCCGCTGTCCGAGCAGCAGGCAGACGCCGACACCTTCACCGTCGCGGGAGCACCCTTCCCGATAACGGTGGCGGACCTTCTTGGGGCCGGCCTGGTTTGGCTTCCCGCCTTCGTGGCTCGCACGAACGCGGAGATCACCCTGGTACCATCGGGCAGTGAGAGTCCACCTGCCACGCTGCTACGAATCAACTCCGGCACATCGTCCAGGCTATAGACGGTGAGCGTCTCCATCTCTACGTCTTCGAACTCTGCCGAAGCAAGCTTGGTCCTGTACTCGTCTTCGGTGAGGGCCCCCGCCAGGCAGCCCGCCCAGAGGGCCATCACCTTGCGGATAGCTTCCGGCAGGGGACTGCCCTGAACGACGACGTCCGCCACGGCGAAACGGCCGCCTGGCTTGAGCACCCTGAAGGCTTCCCGCAGCACCGCGTCCTTGTCGGCCGAGAGGTTGATGACACAGTTGGAGATGATCACGTCCACACTCTCGTCCGGCAGCGGGATCGACTCGATCTGGCCCTTAAGAAACTCCACGTTGGCTGCCCCTGCCCGCCCCGCGTTGGAGCGAGCCAACTCCAGCATCTCGTCGGTCATATCCAGTCCGTAAGCCTTCCCGGTAGGCCCCACTCGCTTTGCCGAGAGCAGGACGTCTATCCCGCCTCCCGATCCCAGATCGAGGACGATCTCTCCCTCCCGTAGTTCCGCCAGTAGCGTAGGGTTGCCACAGCCGAGGGAGGCAAGGACTGCCGTGTCAGGCAGATCCCGAATCTGGGATATCTCGTACAGCTGGGACTGGCTGACGCTCGACCCCGAACAGCAGCCGCGAGTCGCACTCTCGCGCGATTGCGCTTCCTTCGCGGCCCCGGCGTATCTCCTCCGGACGGCTTCGCGAATCTCGTCGGCACTCGAACCCGTAGACATACTCTTTCTCCTTCCCGGCGCTCATTCCGTCATCCTGAGCGACAGCGAAGGATCTCTTCGGCAGAACGATGAGATGCTTCGCTGCGCTCAGCATGACAGTCACGTCGCCCTCACGGTGCCATCCACTGGATGTTATATCGATATTTTTCGATGTATTGAGCAAAGAAAAAAGCGCTCATGGCAGCCACGAGCGCACGATCTCCAGTTTTTCGCGGTTGAGGGAGTAGTAGACCCAGAGGCCACGCTTCGCGGCATTCACCAGCCCAGCCTCTCGCAGCACCTTCAGATGGTGAGAGACGGTGGGTTGGGCGAGGTCGCAGCAGGCCAGATTACAGGCACACAGCTCCCCCTCCTCGGCCAGCCGCCTGACGATGTTTAGTCGGGTCTCGTCGGCCAAAGCCTTGAACAGCTTCACACCATCGTCGAGGCCCGGGCGCTCGGAGGCCGAACTCCCCCGAGCGCAGCAATCCGCCCCCTGCCTGATGGTCTTGAGCGTATCCATGCCACCATCATAGCACTACATCGAAACTTGTCAATATACTGCACTTGCAGCCAGCACCGGGTCGGCTGCGTTCCGGCTAGCCCCGTCAGCGCTTCCAGGCTTCGCCCGTGCGGACCCCCATCAGCGTGCGAACCGTGACCACGAGCCAGAAAACTGCCAGCAGCAGGAACAGCAGGACGCCGAACCACTCCACTGCACCAACACTGAAGGCACGGCCCATAGTGAGTGTATCCACCGTGTAAGCCCCCACGGGGAAGGTGAAGGCCCACCAGCCGATACCGTAAGGGAGGCCGCCCCGCAGGTAGCGTCGCAAGAGGAGGATCGATGCGGCGAGCCACCACAAACCAAAGCCCCAGAGCGCCAGTGCGCCAACAGCGGAGAGCGCATTCACGGTGGGACCCAACTCTCCCCAGAACTGCGCACCACCTTGCGCCATACGCATCAGAGCCAGACCGCCCACGCCGATTGGACCAAGGCCGATCCACAGGGATGGAGCCAGGGGTGCGGCGGGCAGCGGATGGTACACCAGCCGGTCGTACAGCAACGAAGAGACCATCAGGAACAGGAAGAACCCCATGCCCCAGTAGGCGTAGCTCATGAGTAGTAGGAAGCGCCCTACCTCGGGGCCCACCCAGGGCATGAGCGGCACAAGCACCATTGGTACGATGATATTGGCGACAGGGGCAATAAACCAGCCGCCGTTGGCAGCCTCCTCGCCTATACCCGGTGTTATGAAGAGGATATATGCGAGCGCCACGCTGGCCGCGAAGGCAAAGACGCTGCCTGCCCCACCAAGCACTGCCACGACCCAAAAGACTACCCCGGGCGGCAGAACGGCCGGGGCCACCGCGGCCGTCGCCGTCGCCAACACAACTACGGCCGCGGGGAAGGTCGCGTACATTGCCCCTATCACTGGATGCAGCAGATCCCTCTTCGCCGCATCGGGATGTCGCACCCACCGCAGGACGTATGGAATGCCGATAGCGACGGCAACCACCCAGGCCAGAGCCACCATACCGACGCCGAGCGCGCCCAGAGGTCCTTTCAGCGCGGGTATGCTCCCTGGGTTCATGAACGACGCGACGCCGACGATGGCGGTGCCCATCACCGCGCCGAACCAGCCTGGATGGAATGAGTGCAGTGCCGTGACCGGTGCGGTCGCTGGAACTGCTTTCGTAGTCGCCTGAGTTGCCACAGTGTTCACCTCATATCCGCCCGCCGGAGCGGACGGCTACCTTCTCAAGACTCACTCGCGGTTGCCGGACTGGTCCTCGCTACCCACCAGAACCTCCAGTCCGTCCACCACGGTGTTGAAGGCGGTGGAGGCGAGGGCGTAGCGCCCCAGCAGGATCGCCTCGCCGATCTCCTCCTTGGTGATCCCTGCTCGCTGGGCCTGCTTGATCTGGGTCTTCGTGCACTTCTCGTTGCTCATCGCGACCGTGGCCGCTATCATCATCAGCGTCTTGTACTTCATGGGAATTTGCGGCAGCTCGAAGACGAACTTCTGGTCCGCCGCCTGACGCAACACGGCTTCCGGTGCAACCCGCGACATCAGCACCATCGGCCGCGGCACCTCGCCCATCTTCTCCCCCATGGCCTTCAGCACATGCTCCACCGTTGGTTGTTGATTTCCTTCCACACTCTCACCTCTCAGCGTCACCATGATTGCGTCTCCTGCCCTAGCCCTGGGCGGCCTCGAGCCAGGTGACAATCTCCTGTCTGGAGGGGATACGCCCCGCCGAGAGCAGCTTGCCGTTCACCACGAGGCCAGGCGTACGCATCACACCGTAAGACACGATGTCCTTGTAGTCGGTCACCTTCAGGAATATTGCCTCCAGATCCTTTTCCACGGCCACATCTTTGACGAGCGCCTCGAGCTTCTGGCAGTTGGCGCAACCCGAACCGAGAATCTTGATCTCCATGTCTCTCTCCTTCTGGATGTTCTGGGTCCTGAGTTCTGGGCTCTGAGTGGGCCTTTTCAGAACCCAGAACTCAGAACCCAGCACCTGTCATATGACCATGTTGAATATGTACCCAACGATGATGATGCCCACTGCCACCACCCCGGCGAATACCCCGATCAACTGGATCTTCATCACTTTGCGCAAGATGAGCATCTCGGGCAGGCTGATGGCCACCACGCTCATCATGAAGGCCAGCACCGTCCCGAGCGCCGCCCCCTTCTCCATCAGGGCCTGCACCACCGGCATGATCCCCGCCGCATTGGAGTAAAGGGGGATGCCGATCAGCACCGCCACCGGCACGTTCCACCATGACTCCTTGCCCATGTAGCCCGCCAACAGGCTCTCGGGCACGTAGCCGTGGATCGCCGCCCCCAGCCCAATGCCGATCAGTACGTAGATCCACACCCTTCCCACGATGTCACGCACCTGCCCCAGGGCGTAGTCCACCCTGCCGGGGAAGTCGAGCTTCTGTTCCTCCAGCCCGGTCTCACCCATCCGCACCTGGTAGACCCAGTCCTGGAGATAGCCGTCCATCCCGAGGCGGCCGATCACAGCACCGGCGGTTATCGCCACCACCAGGCCCGTCCCTATGTAGAGACCGGCAATCTCCCAGCCGAAGAGGCCGAGGAGCATCACGAGAGCCACCTCGTTGATCATGGGGGACGAAATCAGGAAGGAGAAGGTGACACCCAGCGGAATGCCCGACTCCACGAAGCCCAGGAACATGGGCACGGCCGAACAGGAGCAGAAGGGGGTGACGATGCCGAGGGAGGCGGCGAGCACGTTGCCTATGCCCTCACGCTTGCCCCCCAGCAGAGCTCTGGTGCGCTCGGGGCTGAAGTAGGAGCGCAGGATGCCAACCAGGAACACGATGCCCCCGAGCAGGACGAATATCTTTGGCACATCCAGGAGGAAGAAGTCCACGGCTGAGCCGAGGTGGCTGGCGGGATCCAGCCCGAGGGCCCGGTAGCTTACGTAATCCGATACCCCCGGCAGGGCCAGGTATACCAGCACCCAGACCACGGCGGCCGCGGCCAGCAGCAACGGTAGGGGTAGTATGTAACGCTTTGTCGGTTCGGCAGTTTCCAAATCACGTACCTCCAGTTCAAGTGCCCGGCGGCTATTGGCCGGAGATTTCGCACTTGGGGCAGTTG
>JAJYKO010001036.1 GCA_021788565.1 Chloroflexota bacterium | reverse complement strand
GATCGTCCGGGCACGCGGATTGACTCGCGCGTTCGACCTCATGTGCCGGAAGGCCGCGGAAAACTGCAGCGCCCACGTGGACGGCAGGCTGGCCGTGGAATGCCTCCTGGTGGACTTCGACGGCGCTCCAATGGGAAGGGGCAGCAGTGCACAGTGAGAGTCGATTCGACGGCCCTGGAATCGACGCTTTAGCGGGCGGTATCCCGGAACCACCGACTGAAGTCTCGATTTCAGGAGGTCAGAACCTGCGTGATGAGGCAGCAGTGGAGAATAAGGTCTACGTCGTCGGCGTCGGGTCCGACGGGATATCGGGCCTGACCCCTCGGGCGAGGGAGATCCTGGACGGGGCCGAGCTATTGATCGGCACCGGCCGGCTGCTCGCCACGATCCCGGAAGGGAGAGCCGAACGCTGGGCGGTGAACCCCGGGAAGGCAGAGGTGCTGGCCAGGGTCGAGGCGGCCCTGAGCGAACGGCGAGTGGTCATCCTGGCATCGGGGGACCCCGGGTTCTTTGGCATCGGGAAGGTGCTGGTGGGGCGCCTCGGCACGGAGCGAGTCGAGATCATCCCACATCTGAGCTCGGTTCAGCTTGCTTTCGCGAGGATCAAGGAGAGCTGGGAGGACGCGATCTTCCTCAGCGTCCACGGTCGGTCTCTTGAAGGCATCGCGTCGGCCGTTCAGGGCAAGTCGAAGGTCAGCATCCTCACCGACGACACGAACACGCCGGCCGCGATTGCTCGCGCCCTTTTGGCGAACGGCGTCGCGGGCTACCGGGCCTATGTGTGCGAGAACCTGGGCGGACCCGACGAGTCAGTGCGCGAGACCGACCTGGCCGGCCTGGTGAATGTGGCGAGCGGCCCCCTAAACGTTCTGATCCTCCTGCGGGAAGAGGACGAGGTAGCGTCGGGGGCTAGCGACGCGAGCGAGCGTAGCGTCACGCCCGACGTTGCCATTGCCCATTCCTGGCCGCACGGGATACCGGACGAGGAATTCCACCAGCGCTATCCCCACAGGGGCCTCATCACGAAGCTGGAGGTTCGCATGGTCTCCCTCGCCAGGCTCGGCTTGAGGGAATCCAGCGTGGTCTGGGATGTCGGAGCGGGATCGGGATCCGTGGCCGTCGAGGCCGCCATGATTGCCCGAGGCGGTCACGCCTGCGCCATCGAGCGAGATGCCGAGGGCATCGGCCTGATACTGAAGAACCAGGCCAAGTTCGGCGCGCGCAACCTCTCCGTCATCCACGGGGAGGCTCCTGCCGCCCTGGAGGGGCTTCCCGCTCCTGATGCCGTCTTCGTCGGAGGGAGCGGTGGCAACCTCCCAGCTATCCTGGACGTCGTGGCTCGCGAGCTCCGACCGGACGGGCGGGTCGTGATCAACGCCGCCACCCTCGAGACCGCAGGAAGCGCCATGGCCGCATTGCGTGAGCGAGGCTTCGTCGCGGATGTGACCCTGATACAGGTTTCCCGGGGCAAAGAGGTAGCCGGGATGACCCGCTTCGAGGCGTTGAACCCGATATTCATCGTAGCAGGAGCGGATACTCGGAAACGAGGCAGCGGGCCGGCAGAGCCGCCGGCCCCTATAGCTACCAAGTAGGGGCCCGCGTCGACCATTCACACCAGGTTGAGCTCATCGATGCGTGATCGCAGGCTATCACGACACCGGTAGGGAGGTTGAAATTGACTGAAGTCCGAGAGCCGGCCGGTTCCGGAACCTTCTTCGGGGTCGGGGTCGGTCCCGGTGACCCGGAGCTGATAACGATCAAGGCGCAGCGGGTGCTTCTGGAGGCGCCGGTGATCTGCCTGCCGAAGAGCAGGGAAGAGGGCGCCAGCTACGTCAGAACCTTCGTTTCCCATCTGATCGACCCATCGCGCCAGCGGCTGGTCGAGCTGGTCTTCCCGATGACTAAGGACCGTTCGGTCCTGGAGCAGCACTGGGCGGCTGCCATGGAGCAGGTTCTGACGCCGCTTCGACAGGGACGGGACGTCGTCTTCGTCACCGAGGGGGACCCCTTCATCTACAGCACCTTCATGCACCTGTACCGCCTGGTCGTGGAGAGCCATCCCGAGATACCGGTTAAGGTAATTCCGGGGGTCTCGTCCATCAACGCTTCGGCCGCCGCCGCCGGGCTGCCGCTGGTGGACGGTGCAGAGAGGCTCGCGGTCCTACCGGCGACCTACGAGGGGGATCAACTCGCGGAAGTGTTCAGGCTGTTCGACACGGTGGTGCTCCTCAAGGTGAATCGGGTGTTCGATCGCGTTCTTGGCGTACTGGAGGGCCTGGGACTGGCCGAGCGGGCGGTGTTCGTGAAGCGGTGCGGCTCGGAGGAGCAGGAGGTGGTGCGGGACGTGAGGACCCTTCGCGGGAAGGATCTCGACTATCTGTCGCTGCTGATCGTGAGAAAGCAGGGCAAAGCAGGATGATGGCAGAGAAGGTGGCGGTCTACTTCATCGGGGCCGGGCCGGGTGCGCTGGATCTCATGACGGTTCGGGGCCAGCGAATCATCGAGTCGGCCGACCTGATCCTCTACGCCGACTCCCTGGTCAACGAGGAGATTGGCACTTTGGCCAAACCGGGAGCCGAGGTTGCTGGGAGCTCGGGGCTGACGCTCGAAGAGATCGTGAGCAGGATGGTCGAGGCGGCCCGGGCCGGGCGGGTTGTAGCCCGGGTCCACAGCGGGGATCCGAGCATCTACGGCGCTATCCGAGAGCAGATGAATGCCCTGGCCGCGGCGGGGATCGGATATGCCGTCGTGCCGGGGGTGAGCTCGCTTTTCGGTGCCGCCGCCGAGCTGGGAGTGGAGCTGACGGTCCCCGAGGTCAGCCAGACGATCATCATCACGCGGGCGGAAGGGC
>JAJYKO010001035.1 GCA_021788565.1 Chloroflexota bacterium | reverse complement strand
CAGCGGCATAGTCCAGGTCGAGTACCTGTGCAACCTGCATCTGCTCGAGCAGCAGAGGGTGCTCTTCTTCGCGATGCCGCTTAGCCTGGGTCCCATTGACGGCTCGCCCTGTCGGGCCTTTGCGCTCGAGGAGCCGGCATCCGAGTAGTCCGCGTGCCGATCCAAGACATCAACTCATCGCGCAACTGAAGCAATCGTTCATGGTGCCACTACTGTCGATTCTACTGACGGAAGAGATGTAATAAGAGGAGACGCTCAGGCCTATGCTCTACTACCTGGCAATCCTGGCAGTGGGCATCCTGCTGGTGGCCTTTCTGCCGGAAGTGAGCCTGGCACTGCCGAGGCTGGCTGGAATGAATATCCATTAGGGGGAGGCAGATGACTCATACCAATCATCGACAAGGCACGATCGAAAGCCTGTCCAAGGACTACATATTCACCACCATGCCCTCCAAGGGCATCAACGTCGCGGGCAGCGGCGAGAGGATGAAGAAGTTCTACGAGATCGTGATGAAGTACAACCCCACCTTCGTGGGGGATGCCGTCAGGGGCAACCAGCTCACCTATGGCGTGAAAGCGATGCTGGAAGACTCGGACGACAGAACGGCCGGTGAAGCAGTATTCCGCGATGCAGACACCGTAGCCGCCGTGATCAAGGATCTGATCGACGCGGGCTTCGATCGCTCAGTCGTCGTCAGTGGTCTCTTCGACAGGGTCAACGAGTGCTGCAGAAGGGCGGGGATCGGGGTTCCCCACACAATTGAGTACTCCCTGGGCATCTGGGGAAACACCGAGAAGCTGGCATCGTCCGAAGAGTTGGAAGTCATGACCATGTGTGGCCACGCTCAGGTGCCCGGCACCCTGGTACGGCACCTGGCGGAGCGGGTGAAGGCCGGCAAGCTCACTGCCGAAGAGGCCGGCATGATGATGGGTCACCAGTGCACGTGCGGCGTCTTCAACGTTGCTCGAGCCGCCGAGTTGGTGGCGGCGATGGTGGCGAAGAGCTAAGCTTCGGGCCCAGGTCTCTTCTTGAAGATGCTGCGCGCGATCATGTTCATCTGCGCCTGGGAGGTGCCTCCACCGATCTGGAACATGCGCACGTCGCGCAGCATACGCTCCAGCGGCAGCTCGCGGGAGTAGCCGGAGGCCCCGAACATCTGCAGCGAATCGCTGACGACCTCCATAGCTGCGTGGACGGTAAAAGCCTTGGCCATGGAAGCGTCCTTCATCTTCGGCAGCATGACGTTGTTGGGCAGCGGGCGAGCGTCGCAGGCTGCCCTGTAGAGCAGTAGTCGGGCGGCATCGAGTTTCATTTCGCTCTCCGCCATCATCCACTGCAACCCCTGAAACTGGCTGATCGGCCTGCCGAAGGCCTTGCGCCGCATCATATACTCGACGGCCAGATCGTGTGCACCCTGCGCGATGCCCAGCGCCACCGTACCCGCGCCGACTCGCTGCGCGTTGTAGCCGTTCATCAGCTTCTTGAAGCCATCCTCGGGATCGCGGACGACGATGTTCTCCGCGGGAACTTCGCAGTCCTCGAAGATCAGCTCACCCTCGGGAATGCCCCGCAAACCCATCGCATCTTCGATGCGGCCAAAGGTGAAACCAGGCGTCCCCTTATCCACCATGATCCCGCCGATCCCAAGGTCCTGGCCGTCTTCATCGACAATGCGCGCGAATATCAAGTGTGTCTGAGAAATGGTGGCCCCGGTTATCCAGTGTTTCTTGCCATTCAATACGTAGTGGTCCCCGGTCTTCACCGCCGTGGTTCTCAGCGCGCCCAGGTCTGTGCCCGCGTCCGGCTCGGTCATGCCGATGGCAGGTTTGTCCCCTTCCTCCAGGATCCTCCTGGCGACCAGGGCTCTTTGCTCATCGGTGCCGTATGCCATGATGCAACCCAGGGCACCCATATTTGTTTCGACGACGATCCGGGCAGTGACACCACAGTACTTGGCGACTTGCTCGATAACCAGGAGAACGTCAATTAGCGGCGCTCCCAGCCCACCAAACCTCTCAGGTATCGTCATTCCCAAGAAGCCGACCTTGCGCATTATCTCCACGTTTTCGTAAGGATACTCGTGATTTCTGTCCCAGCGGTCCGCCTTTGGGGCAAACTCATTCCTGCCGATCTCGCCGGCCAGTTTCACGATCGCCTGTTGCTCGGCGGTGAACTGAAAGTCCATCCCTCTCCCCTCCCTCACGTGCACCCAAGGAAGTCCGTCGGCAATCGATCCGTGCTCACTACCGGCTAGATAGAGCTGAGCACTGGGAGAAGTCGTCCTACTAGCCATTGGGCCCGCGCCCAGTTCTTTGCCCAGTCCTGCTCTCCGGGCTTGGTAGGCATGAGTTCGTAGTCGGCGGTAATCCGGAGTTTCTTGAGCTGGTTTAGCTCGTTGGCCACTGTGAAGCCTCTGCTAGCACCGACGGCGCTGATGACGACGGAATGGGCGCTCTGGTTCTTCGAAGTGGGATACGCGCCCGTTCGGCCCCTGGCCAGGAGGAAGAGTGCATAATATGCCCGACCGACAGCCGCCCGGAGTTGAGCCTCTCCTCCCACGGACGCCAGGTCCTGGGCTACCTTCAGGAAGCCCATAGGGTCGAACGACCGGGGCGGCTTAGGCTGCGGCATCGTCGACGTCCGAGTACACGGCGAAGGTTGCGTGTTCGGTGAGGGCCTCAGCGTCCAGATCGGACAGGTTGTTCACCCAGTTATCGACCTCGTGTCCTACATGATCCCATACGTCCAGGGCTCTCTCCTCTGGCCCCCGCACCCATTGCCGGATCTCGATCTTGTCGGTGCCATCCTCTGGATCGTGGTCGACCGACAGCTCAGTCTTCGAGATCGGTAC
>JAJYKO010001034.1 GCA_021788565.1 Chloroflexota bacterium | reverse complement strand
CGCGGCGTCGGGATTGTCGATCAAGCTGAGCACGCTTCCGCAGCAATGAGCGTTCTCGCGGTTGTTGGGCATGTCGACGAAATCCACGTGCGGAATGGCTTTGATGACGTCCCGCGGCGGTTCGTACACGCCCGAGGCGCGCCCGATATGACACGAGTCGTGCCAGGTTACCGTCACCTTCTCTTTACCGGTGTCTGGGAACGCGAACTCCCCCGACTCGATCTTCTCGGCGACCGCCTCGCTGTAGTGCTTGGTCTTGATATCGTATTCGATCCCGAGCTTCCGAGCCCAGTCGGGATAAACCTGCCGCCACATCAGGTCGCAGGCGGGGCAGGAGGTGATGACTGTGTCTGCGCCCGCGCTCTTGACCATCTCCACGTTCTTCTTCAGCGTCTCGGCGAATACGTCCCACTTCCCAGCTGCCAGCATCGGGGTACCGCAGCAGTTCTCCTTCTCGCCGAGGTAGGTGTAGTCGACGCCGGCCGCGTCCAGCAGTTTTGAGCTGCCGATGCCGATGTCGGTCTCCACGTAAGATGCCGTGCAACCCGCGAAGTAGACGGCCGGAGCCTTGTGGTGCGGGCCATGCTTCTCTATCAATTCCTCGGGGAACCACGCGTCCCTGTCCTTGCGGTACGCTGCCCAGATGTTTCCCTCGCCTCTCACCGCCGCGGCCATCATCTCGAAAGCGGGGAAGGTCATCTTTTTCTCGTCGTTGATCAGTCGCCCGCGCAGCTTCATCCATGACGGCTCGATCGGCATATTGATCGAGCAGCGGGTGTTGCACACCTCGCAGGTCGTGCAGGCCATGAAAGTGTTGACTGCCGCCTGGTCCCACTCCTCGCGCCCCTCCATGTACTCACGAAGCCAGTACCACTTTCCCCTGGGGCTCTGGCTCTCCCACCCGCGCCCGTAGAACTGGGTGCAGGTGTCGACGCAGTACCCGCACTGTGCGCACGCGTATGAGAACCACGCGACGTCGGCCGGGATATCCTTGACAGGCCCTACCGGCCGCTCTCCCACCATGGTCATCACTTTGTTGCCAAAGGGCCGGATGAGCGGCTCGAAATTGAAGGCCAACGCGAGGGCCGAGCCAAGAAGCCCGCCGCTCGTAACTTTGCCGGGATTCAGCAATCCGCGGGGATCCACCCTCGCCTTGAACTGCTTCATCCTGGCGAGCCTATCCTTGCCGATGATCTGCTTCGCCCGGGAGGTGAAGTACATGCCGGTCGAATAGGGCCGCCCTCCGTGCTTCTCGGCGATCTTCATCACCGTGACTACGAGGCCAAAGACAAAATTGTAGCTGAACTTGCGCTGGTCGCTAGGGATGAAGCCCAGCACGACAACCTCTGGCTTGCCGTTGGCGCCGTTCCTGATGATCACGCCCTCCTTCACGATGGGCTGCTGCACCAGGGAGCCGACCTCGGTCATTACCTTCGCGAAGGAAGAGAGGGGAATGACGATCTCGGACGGCACCAGGCTCGGCCCGAGCCGCTTCACGAGCATCAGGTTGAAGCGGTTGGCCCATTCGTGCTGCGCGATCTCATCGCTCAGCATCTCCGCCTCACCGGACCGAAGCATGGGCAGGAGCCCACCCATCACGGCTTCCCGATCTTTCTCTCGGAAGGCGAGAGTGCCGATGTATGCTTCGGGCAGTGTCACGCGCTCCGCGTGGTCGTGCCCCCCGTGCTCCTTGACTGGCGATTGGTTCTTCATTGCTGCCATCCGGGGGTTGACGAAGCCGATCGACCACACCGGCAACTCGGCATCCACGATGGACTGCACCAGGGACTCGAGGCCCTCGGCCTGCGGACACGCGATGGCCGCGATGCCGAGGGCCTCGAGGGGTTGTACCCTGATAGTGACGTCGCTGATCAGCCCGGTCGTCCCTTCGGCATCGGAGACCAGGTCCAGCGCTGCTCCGTCGAACTCCTTGATGGATCCATCAGGCTGAACGACCCTGGCGCTCACGACGCTCTCGCGGAACCAGCCCGATTCGAATCCCCCGATGCCGGCGCCACCCTGGGCGAGCCAGCCGCCTACAGTGGAGGCAGGGTAACTGGTGGGGTAGGTGCGCAGCGCAAGCTCGTGCTTGGCTAACTCTGCGTCCAGTTTCTCCCAGACCATGCCGGCCTGCACCCGGACGGTGAGGGCTTTGGAGTCCACGTCCAGCACCCGGCTGAGCCTGTAGAAGTCGACGACGAGGCCCTGCTTGACCGGCAGCACCCCGCCGTAGCCCGACGTTGCCTTGCCTCTGGGAGTGAGCGGAATGTCTTGCTGATACGCCCACTTCACCAGGTCGACTAGCTCTTGCTCAGTCTCGGGTTGCACCACCGCGTCGGGCACCGTGTTGCCGACCAGAGGCTTCACGAGGTTGGGCATTGCGGCGACGTCGTGGCCGTACAGTTTCCGCTCTGTCTTCCTGAACGAGACCCTTGTGCTGAACTGCTGCTCGAGGTGAGATTGGAGTTCCTGAGAAAGGCCGCCCACTTAGACCTCCTTGTCCATTTTGACCGGATGGGAGAAGTGCCGAGAATGACTATGCCAACCTTGCCACGCCAGCGCCTGCGCTCATAATGCGGGGGATATACGGTACCCCCGTAGGGCTTCTCTTGCCGCCAAAAGTATAGGTCCGGGGCGTGTTACTGTCAAGTACTTTCTTTCACGAACTTTAGCCGGGGCTAATCGCTCTCCTAGAATCTGCCGGTCGGAGGGGCGGTCCGAGTCAGGCAAAACATGGTGATAGTCGTTGTTATAACTTGTCACAAATTGGTATTGCATTCCCAGCGGGGGTATGGTATATTGACGACGCGATCGAGTGGCTTGGCTGATGAGTGGCCGGGTCCGCCCATGATG
>JAJYKO010001033.1 GCA_021788565.1 Chloroflexota bacterium | reverse complement strand
GCACCTTCCGGGTGAGCGATTCAAGTCCTCCAATTTCGTCAGACAGCACCGCTTCGGACACTTCCACCTGGATCTCGAGGTCATCAAGGCCGCTCTCCCGATCCACGATGATCTGATAGTGAGGCTCGACCCCCTCGACTTCCAGAAGCACCGCCTCAATCTGAGACGGGAACACGTTGATACCACGAACGATCAACATATCATCGGAGCGGCCGGTCACCTTCTCCATCCTGACCAGCGTACGACCGCAGGAGCATGGCTCTCGGTGCAGGCTGGTGATATCGCGAGTACGATATCGAATGACAGGCAACGCCTGTTTGGTGATGGTCGTGAATACAAGCTCGCCCTTTTCGCCGTCCGGCAGCGGTTCGCCCGTCTTGGGATCCACCACCTCAGGTATGAAATGATCCTCGAAGACGTGCAGGCCGTGCTTGTGGACGCACTCCTGGGCAACGCCAGGGCCGATGATCTCGCTCAGACCGTACACGTCAAGGGCGAGTATCCCCAGGTTCGCCTCGATCTCTTCTCGCATTCGGTAGGACCAAGGTTCCGCTCCGAAGAAGCCGACGCGAAGGGACAGGGTTCTCAAGTCCACTCCCATCTGTCGGGCCGCCTCCGCCAGGAAGAGCGAATATGAAGGCGTGCAGGTCAAGACAGTAGTCCCCATATCCTGCATCAACATGATCTGGCGCTTGGTGTTCCCGCCCGACATCGGGATGACGGTGGCGCCCAGGCGTTCGCTCCCATAGTGAATTCCGAGACCACCCGTGAAGAGCCCATACCCGTACGCATTTTGGATGACGTCGTCGCTGCTGACTCCGCCGACCGTCAGTGCGCGTGCCATCAAGTCCGCCCAAAGCTCTATGTCGGACCGTGTATAGGCGACCACCGTGGGCTTGCCGGTGGTGCCGCTGGACCCGTGGATCCGGACGACCTCTCTCATGGGAACCGCCAGCAGCCCGAACGGGTACGTGTCCCGAAAGTCCGTCTTGTTCGTGAACGGGAGTTTAGATAGGTCGGCCAGCGAGTGAATGTCCCCAGGAGTGATGTTATGATCCTGGAAGCTCCGGCGGTAGAATGGGACCTTCTCGTAGACGTCCTTCACCTTCTGCTGGAGGCGCTCCAGTTGGAGTGCCTCCATCTCGCCGCGCGAGAGAGTCTCGTGCTCCTTGTCCCAGAACATTTCTACCCCCTTATGGCTATCAGCTATCAGCTATCAGTCAGCAGTTCTGAGTTCTGGGTTCTAGGTTCTCTACCCAGAACTCAGAACTCAGAACCCAGAACCCCTCGCTCATCAGCCCTGTGCGCTGCCACTGCCGACTCTCTTCCTGCTTCCAGGGCGCGGACGTTGAGCTCGCGATACTTCGGAGGCACCCTGCGTTCGATGGTTGTCAGCCAGGCGTCCCACGGCAGCGGCAACAGCGATGCAAGAAAGCCTAGAAGCACGACGTTCAGCACCTTGGGGTTGCCCAAGTGTGTGGAAACCCCGGTGCCATCCACGAGGTGGATTACGCAACCTCGAGACTCGAAGCTCTGAACCACCTGCGCGTCCGTGGGGTACATTTCGGCTCCCGAGCTAACCGACAGCGGGAACATGGTGTAGTCGTTCACGATAGCCACCCCACCTGGCCGCAGACTTGGCGCCCACCTGGCGGCCTCGAGCTTCTCCAGTGCGACAAGATAATCCACGTCGCCGGTCTTGAGAAGCGGGGAATAGACATTCATGCCCAACCGCACCTGGCTTACCACGCTGCCGCCCCGCTGAGCCATCCCGAAGACGTCGGACTTTTTCACGTCGAACCCGGCCTCCATGGCGCTCTCTGCGAGAAGATCACTCATCAGCACGATCCCCTGGCCGCCAACGCCGGCCAGAATGAAATCGAGCTTCTCGTGGGTCACGATTAGGGTGTCGGGTGTCGTGGCTCCGGGTTCTGAGTTCTGGGTTCTGAGTTCCCTCATGGCAGCCCTTCGCCTCCAGTTCCCTGACCCCCGACCCCTGACACCTGACCCCTCGCCGTGATCGCGCCCTTCGGGCACACCTGGGCGCAAACGCCACAAGCGGCTCCTACGCAGAGGCCGGGCTGAATCTCAGCCTTGCCATCCCTCAGGACGATGGCTGGGCAGCCCGTCCTCAGACAGGCCCCACAGCCGTCGCATTTGTCGTGATCCACGAAGAAGGCATCCCCAGCCGCGCGAACCTTGAGGGCACAATCGCCCCGCGCGATTACCACGGAGGGCTCATCCCGCTCGACGCTGTCCTGTATGGCGGCTGTCAGCTCGTCCAGGTCAAAGGCGTTCGCGACCTTCACGTCCTCGATTCCCAGCGCCAGGACCAATTTCTCCAGGTCGACGGATCGAGCCTCCCTGCCCTGGGCGGACTTTCCGGTGCCAGGGTGATCCTGGTGCCCCGTCATCGCGGTGGTGGAGTTGTCCAGTATGAGGGTCGTGAGCGTTCCACCGTTGTAGACCACGTTCAAGAGTGAAGTGATCCCTGAGTGAAGGAAGGTAGAATCTCCTATGACCGCCACCACTTTATTGGGGAGGCCACTCTTCTCCATTCCCATGGCGTTCCCTATGCTGGCGCCCATGCAGCCGCACGTATCCATGGCTAGCAGCGGCGGCATCACCCCCAGGGTGTAGCAGCCGATGTCTCCGGCTATCACCACCCCAGAGCGCTTGAGCCGCGCCAATATCTGGCCGGGAAGTGGCTGAGACTGGCTACCGGCGCTTCGGTAGAACCCGAGTTTCCTGAGCACGAAGAAAGGGCCAGTGTGGGGACAGCCAGGACATAGAACAGGCGGCCTGGCTGGAAGCGGGATCGGGTCAGCGTCCGTGTCACACTTCGCCTCTGCGA